>NZ_BAAGZJ010000096.1:0-29448 GCF_054778635.1 Nocardiopsis nanhaiensis | reverse complement strand
ACTTGGCTTTGAGCTTGTCGAGCACGGCCCGCATCTTGGGTTCGCTGTTGGGCAGTGCTTTGTCGAAGACCTTCTTGCCGGCGGGGGTGAGTCCGTGGCCGTGGTGGGCGCTCTTGCCCACGTCTAGGCCGAGGAACACTCCGATGTGGTCGGTGTTGACCATGGTGGCCTTCCCAGGGGGTTGGGTGGTTGCTGGCCTGGGCGGGGTGCCGTGCTCGCGCATCCACGTTATGCAGGCCTTCCGTCCTTGGGGTGGCCGGGCGTTGCGCTCAGCCGGGCGGTGGCCAGACCTCTCATTAGCGGCTCTGACGGCACCTATCGGGCCCGGTGACATCACCCTTTAGGTCATGGGTTCGACGGGGACATCCAGTCATGCCGGGCCCGTAGGCCAGTGGCTCCATTGCGGGGCCACCAAAAACATAACGGGACGCGTGGTCGAGGTCCGAGCGGGAAAAACTCGGGCTCCGCCCGATAACTGCGTCGGCCTGGCGGCCGATGCCTACCCCTACGCCAGAGCGTTGACGCCTGGCGGTGTCGCGGCCGGTCACTCGCCCCTGCGAAAACCGAACCCCGAACCCCGAACAGCACGGCCTGGCGGCCGATGCCTGCCCCTGCGCCGGAGCGTTGACGGGTCGGGTGTCGCGGCCGGTCACTGTGGGCAGCGCGAAACACCGGGGCGGTCTCGAGTGGTACCGGTGTGTGGTGAACCCCCTAGTTGGAGTCAAAAACGAGGGTGACCGTGACTCCAGGAAGGGGGTTGGGCTGGCTCCGGGTCCCCGTCCGAGTCCTCCCCCTTGTTGCTGCGGTTGCGGTGGGAGGGGCGGCCCTGCCAGATGGAGGCCTCGGGGTTGGTCTCCCTCCGGTACTTGAGCCGGTTGTGGTCCGAGCAGAGTGGCTGAATGTTGTCCGCGCTGGTGGACCCTCCGGCCGAGAAGCTCTGCTTGTGGTCGGCCTCTGAGCCGCTGGCCGGGAAGTTGCACCCCTGGGGCCAAGCGCAGGTGGTGTGACCGAACATCCCCGCATCCCGCAGAGCACCCGTGGCATCGCGCTGGGTACGGCCCACGTCCAACACCCGGTCACCCTTGGGGGAGGTGACCATCCGACGCAGCACACTGTTGGGGGCCAGGGCACGGACCGCGGCCATGGAGACCACCTGCCCATCCTGCGTCACCGCCGGCCCCGCACCCTCGGTCTGGTTCTGGAGGCCGAGGAAGGTGGGCAGGGGCACCATGATGTTGATCATCGCCACCGCAGCACGCTTGCGACCCTGACCGCCCTTGCTGCCCTTGCCGTCTTCGGCCTGCCCCTCGGCACCCCCGGCGCTCTCGGTGAGGTGGGATGCGGACCGGACCAGGTTCATGAACGCGTCATACATCCGCTCCGAGGACGACACGTGCAGCCTCTCGGGGTCATACTCCGACTCGTGGGCCTTGAGCACACACCTAAGCTCCTCGGCGTGCTCACCCGGACCCCAGAGCTCGAACAGGTGAGTGCCATCAAAGGTGCGCACCACACGCGCACCACGGGCGTCGAAGGCGGCCTGGTACTGCTCCTCCACCACCGCCGGGTTGTACTGGGCCAGCAGCTCCCGGCCCAGCCGGTGAATGTCGGAGGTCGACATCGCCGGCTCCCTGGCCTTGGAAGCCAAAATCCCGGCCTCCACCATCCGCCGGAAGAGGCCAGCATCCGGGTAGCGGCCAGTGTTGCGCGCCCCCACCGCCTTATCAGCGGCCTTGCACACCGCCACCGCCTCCCCGATCGACAACAACCCGGAGTCCAGGCCCTGGCGGGTGGCGGGCAACTCCTGAGCAAAGAGCCTGCGGGCCAGCTCGGCGCGCCCGTTGGCCTCAACGGGGGCCATCCCCACCGAGTGGATCAGCCAGTTCTGCACCGACCGCTGCCCACCCGCCTCCAACAGGGTCCCGGCCGCCTCCAGCTGCGCCAGACGCAGCAGCATCGCAAGCTGGGCCTGGTCGAAGTCCTCGAACACCTGCGAGATCACATCCAGGACCTGGCCAGCTGCTCCGGTCGGGGGCACCTCCGCCATCTCCGAGGTGATCTTTCCCCGGGCGGTGCGCGTGGCGGCCACGGCGGGGGTGTTTCCCGCCGTGTTCCCGCACTGCCCGAAAGAAGAAGTCATACCACTAAGGATACCAAGAAAGGCACAGAAAGGACCTATCCCGGGGGTTACACAACACTTACCCAGCCACCCAAACCCGCCTTTTCCTTCCCCGGAAATAAGCCACCAGGAAAGGAGTCCTCAGCCCTCTTGTGCATTTTCAGGAAAAGCGGACAAATGTGTTCCAGCATGGAAATGATCTTGCTACCAGAAGTAATCTCGCCGCGAACATTGACCAGCCGCGACACCCGCAACCGGTCGACTCCGGCGGAGTGGATCACTGGCCGCAGGCCGCGCTGTTCGGGGTTCGCCACACACCTTGACCAGCCGCGACACCCGACCCGTCAACGCTCCGGCGCAGTGGCAGGAATCGGCCGCCAGGCCGAGGGGGTTCCGTTTTTCGGGCGGAGCCCGAAAGGGATCGGACCTCGACCACCCGTCCCCCTTTCCCGATAGCCGCCAACCCGCCGTCGTAGCGGAGCGGGTCAAGGTGGAGCGCCGTTGACGCGCGAAGCGCTCGATGGCGACGACCTTGAGGCGCGCAGCGGAGACGGCCACAATCACGCGGCGGGAAAGGAGGACACCGTCAACCGACAGAAAAACCCCAGACAACAGATAAATCATATCCACCGATAGCCCGTCGTTCAGCTGACCGGGAGGTGCGTTACGCCGGGCGTTCCGTCAGGCCGGGCGTTCCGTCAGGCCAGGCGTTCCGTCAGGCCAGGCGTTCCGTCAGGCCGGGAGGTGCGTCAGGCCGTGGCGCCGTGTTCCTTGCGGTACTGGCCGCAGAGCCGGTCCGCGTGCCTGATGGGTTCGGGGATCCGGTACTTGGGCGACATCCGCAGGATGAGGTCGGCGGCGCCCGCAAGGTCCACGCGGTGTCCCACGGACACGTAGACGGGTTTGGTCCGAGCACGGGTGCGCAGCGTACGGCCGATGACCTCGGCCCCTTCGGCGGCGAGGGTTGCGGTGTCCTCGACCAGCACGGGCTCAGCCGGGCCTGCGCCGGGTCCTCCGGTCTGGCAGGCGCCAACCCTCGGGGCAGCGTTCCACCAACCCCGCGGCGGCCAGCATCCCCAAGGCGCGGATCGTGCCCTCCAAGTCCCCGCCGCTGTGCAGGGCCGCGGTGGCGGTCCCCACCCCCTGGCGGCTGACGGCCGCGAGCACCCGCGCGGTCTCCGGTTCCAGGTCGGCCGGGACCGGAAGCGGACCCGACTCCTCGGGCTCGGCCTCACCCAGCGGGACGATCTGCTCCACCACGTCGTCCGCCCGGGTGACGCAGCTGGCCCGCCCCTCCATGAGCAGGCGGTGACAGCCGACGGAAAGCGCCGACGTCACCGGGCCGGGCACGGCCATCAGTGCCCGGTTCAGGTCGTTGGCGTGCGTGGCGGTGTTCAGTGCCCCGCTTCTCCGGGCGGCCTCCACCACGACCGTTCCCGGGGTGAGGGCGGCGATCAGCCGGTTGCGCACCAGGAAGTCGTGGGCCTGGGGGGTGCGTCCCAACGGCCGCTCACTGACCAGGGCACCGGTCATCGCCACGTCCGCGAACAGCCCCGCGTGCCCCCGCGGATAGTCCACGTCCAGGCCGCAGGCGAGCACCGCGACCGTGCGCCCCGCCGTGTGCGCCGCCCGGTGCGCAGCGCCGTCGATCCCGTAGGCACCACCGGAGACCACCGTGAAGGACCGCCCGGCCAGGTCGTAGGAGAGCTCCGACGCCACGTGGTTCCCGTAGGAGCTGGGTGACCGCGATCCCACCACCGCGACCGAGCGCAGGCACAGGTTGCGCAGGTCGCCCCAGCCCTTGACCCAGAGCCCGTAACAGAGCCGTCGGCCCGGCAGTTCGTCGAGCCGTCCCGGCCACTCGGGATCGCCGGGGGCGACGAACCGCACACCGGCCTCCGCTGACGCCGACAGCAGCCCGTCCGCGTCCACTTCCCGGGCCTGGCCCGACCAGCTCCGCCACCTTCGAAGGACGCGCCGGTCCGCTTGCGCGGCTGGGCCGTCCCCGGCCTCCGGCGGCGGCTCCCCGGATCGCAGCGCCTCCCACACCCGGGCCGCGCCGTGCTCGGCCAGCACCGATCCAAGCCAAGGGTCGCTCGGCGGGGCTACCGCCGTCAGACAGGCCCGCGCCCGTACCTCCGCCTCGTCCCCGGTCACACCGTCCCCTTCCCACAACCGCTCCCGCTTCTTCCGCCACTCCCACGGGCGCTTGCCGCTCCTTCCACCCCCACAGCCGTTCCGCAACACAGCTGTTCCGCAACCGGTGGGGCACCGGCGGCACACACCGGTGCTGCCGTCCAGCGCTCACCACGCCTTGCCCGACCACAGGGCATGGGCGTAGGCGGTCTCCTCCTCACCCGGGCGGTCCCGGCCAGCCAGGTCGGCGAGGGTCCAGGCCACCCGGAGCGCGCGGTCGACACCCCTCGCGCTGATCTGCCCCCGGTCCATCGCCCTGCCGAGCACTCGCAGGGCGGCCGGCTCCACCGGGAAGTCCCGACGCAGGCGCGCACCGGGGATGGCCGCGTTGGTACTCCACGGCGTGTCCCCCAAGCGTTCCCGGGCGCGGTCGCGAGCCCGGAACACGCGGGCCGCCACGGTCTCAGAGGACTCGGCGAAGGCGCGGTCGGCGAGCAGTTCGGCCCGGGCCACCGGTTGCAGTTCGACCTTGAGGTCGATCCGGTCCAGGAGCGGCCCGGACAGCCGGGAGAAGTAGCGGCGCCGCTCACCCGACGGGCAGGTGCAGAGGTTGCCCGGTTTGGCGCAGGGGCAGGGGTTGGCGGCCAGTACCAGTTGGAAACGGGCTGGGAAGGCCACCGTGGAGGAGGCGCGGGCGATCACCACCTCCCCGCGCTCCAGTGGCTCGCGGAGCGAGTCCAGCACCCCGCGGCCGAACTGCGGGGCCTCGTCCACGAACAGGATGCCGTGGTGGGCCTTGGAGACCCAGCCCGGTTGCGGGTTGCCGTGGCCGCCGCCGATGATCGAGGCGCGGCTGGAGGTGTGGTGGGGTGCGGCGAAGGGCGGAACGGTGACCAGCGGGGATCCCGCTGGGAGCAGCCCCGCCACGGAGTGGATGGCGGTGGCCTCCAGTGCCGCGGACGGGTGCAGCTTCGGCAGCACTGTGGGTAGGCGTTCGGCCAGGAGGCTCTTGCCGGTACCTGGCGGGCCCAGCATCAGCAGGTTGTGGCCCCCGGCCGCCGCTATCTCGACGGCCCGCCGGGCCACCGGCTGCCCCAGCACATCGGCCAGGTCGGGGCCGGGGTGGACGGGTTCGGCCGCCGGGGGCCAGTCGTCCGGCGGCTGCTCGGGTTCACTGTCCCCGCGCAGCCAGCCGCACAGTTCAGCGAGGTCGGCCACGGCGGTCACCTCGATGTCGGGGACCAGGCGTGCCTCGGCCGCGTTGCCGGTGGCCACCACGAACCGCTTGAACCCCTGCTCCGCGGCGGAGACCACCGCGGGCAGCAGCCCGCGCACCGGACGGGTCCGGCCGTCCAGGCCGAGTTCGGCGATGAGTACGGTGTCGGCCAGGCGGTCTGCCGGAACCTCGCCGGCAGCCGCCAGGATCGCTCCGGCGATGGCCAGGTCGAAGAGGCTTCCGGACTTGGGCAGGCTGGCCGGGGACAGGCTCACGGTGATCTGTCCGCTGGGCCAGCTCTCCGAGCTGTTGGCCACGGCCGCACGGATCCGGTCCCGGGCCTCGCGCAGGGCGGTGTCGGGCAGTCCCACCACGGTGGTGCCGGGGTCACCGCCGCCGAGGTGCACCTCCACCTCGACGATGTGCCCCTGCACGCCCAGCAGGGTGACGCAGTGGGTTCGGGAGAGCGACATCAGGCCATCCCCCGTTCGTGGGAGACGAACACCCGGCCGCCCGTGATCAGCACACAGACCCCGTCGACCCGCAGGGGGCGCGGTGGGTGGCGGTGCTGCGCGGCCCAGCTCCGGGCCAGACCGCGCAGCCGGTGCCGCTTGCGCGCGGTGATGGCCTCCACCGGGTGGCCGTGCCGCAGAGTACTGCGGGTCTTGACCTCGGCGACGACCAGGACCGGCCCGTCCCTGGCCACGATGTCGATCTCCCCGGAACCGCCCGGGGCCCGCCAGTTGCGGGCCACCACCCGCATTCCGGCGCGTTCGAGGTAGACCACGGCGAGCTCCTCGCCGCGGCGTCCCAGTTTCCGTCGGTATTCGGCCCACCGCTCCACCGGCGACCACCTCCCGTAACCACGGTCGGTGATCAGTGCCCGGCGCACCAGGGGTCAGTTTTTCCTGTGGATAACCCGGCCCGCAGGAAGGGTCTCAGCGCGGGCGGGGCCAGCTCACTACTCGGGGGCGGCTCCACCGTCGGTCGGGGGCAGCTCGAGGTCGGACTTGGTGATCTCCTCGACGTTCACGTCCTTGAACGTCACCACGCGCACGTTGCGCACGAACCGGGCGGGACGGTACATGTCCCAGACCCACGCGTCCTCCATCACGACCTCGAAGTACATCTCCCCGTTCTCCGTCGAGCGGGGCTGCAGGTCCACGTGGTTGGTGAGGTAGAAACGGCGCTCGGTCTCCACCACGTAGCCGAACAGGCCGACCACGTCGCGGTACTCGCGATAGAGCTGGAGCTCCATCTCGGCCTCGTACTTCTCCAGGTCCTCAGAACTCATGTGCGCGCTCGCTTTCGTCAGCACTCTCCGGTCGTGGTGTGCCGGTTCTCCTCCACGTGGACACCGCGGCCAACAGGGTTGTTCCCGTCCGGGACGCGCGCCACGCGTTCGGAGAACGCCGATACGATCCGAGATCCATCATGCGTCACGGAACGGACTTTTGTGCCCCCTCGAGCGGAATTCCTTTGCCGAATCCGCTGTCAGCCTCAGGGGCACCGCTCCCACCTGCGAGGATTCGTCACTCCAAGGCGTCGTTCAGTTCCTCGTACGCGGGGGGAACGCTCAGGGATCCGGCCTGGCTGAACGGCCAGATGATCACGAAGGCCCGGCCCACGACGTGGTCGACGGGCACCGCCCCGCCCCCGGGGTTGTTCTGGTTCATCCGGGAGTCGTAGGAGATGGCCCGGTGGTCACCCATGAGCCACAGCTCGTCGTCGGCCAGTTCGACCGGCCCGAACTCGGTGTGGCTCTCCGTGCTGCCCGGGTAGAGGTAGGCGTCCTCGTCGAGCGGGACCCCGTTGACCAGGACGCGGTTCTGCTCGTCACAGCACTCCACGGTGTCACCCGGCAGGCCGACGACCCGCTTGATGTACTCCTTGCCCGTGGGAGCGGCGCCCAGCTGCTGCTGCACCCAGGTGAAGCCGCGGCTGACGGGGTTGGTGGGCTCGGGGATGTCCACAGTGTTCGGGTCGTCCCACGACCCGTCGCCGTTGAAGACGATGACCTCACCGCGCTCGATGTCGCGGACCTGGTAGACCACCTTGTTCACCAGGACGCGGTCGCCGACGAGCAGCGTGTTCTCCATCGACGTCGAAGGGATGAAGAACGCCTGCATCACCCAGGTTCTGATGACGAACGCCAGGACCAAGGCGATCGCGATCAGAATGGGCAGCTCTTTCCAGAACGACCCCTTCTTCTTGGCACTGCTCTGGGACTTGCCCATGTCCTCGTCCGCCCTCTCCTCCGACTCCAGGCCCCCGGCATCGGATACACCACTGGCTCCCAGGCGCTCATGCGTCTGGGAGCCAGTGGCGGAGCTCTGCTCCTCCGGGCCGGGCCGGGCGGAATCCTCGTCCTGGGACCCGTCCGCGCCGAGGTCCCTCTCGTCTTTGCTCATCGGCCGAAAGCCTATCCTGCCGCCCTACCAGGCGACACGGTTCCGGCCGGATCAGGCAAGACCTACTTCTTGGTGGGCTCGCGGCGCTCGCGGATACGGGCGGCCTTACCGCGCAGCTCGCGCAGGTAGTACAGCTTGGCGCGACGCACGCGACCGCGGGCGGCGACCTCGTACTTCTCGATGGCCGGGGTGTGGATGGGGAACGTACGCTCCACGCCCACGCCGTAGCTCACCTTGCGGACGGTGAAGGTCTCGCGGTTGCCCGAACCCTGGCGGCGGATGACAACGCCCTTGAAGACCTGGGTACGGGTGCGGGTGCCCTCCGTCACGATGACGTGAACGTTGAGCGTGTCACCCGGACGGAACTCCGGAACGTCGGTACGAAGCTGAGCCTTTTCCAGCTCTTGAATGGCGGTGTGCATCTCGCGAATCCTCATCAATAGCGCGCCGCGTCCTGCCCCCGGGCTGTTCCCGGGAGGGGGTGCGCGGGCGAGGCCCTGTTGGGTCTGATTGGTCGAACCACCCGGTGACCGACACAGAGGCCGACATCGTGCTGCCGGCATGCGGATGCCTTGGGATCACCAGGGGGGAACTCACCTAGTTTGCCACATGATCGCCGCCGCCCCGAACCGCCTGGTCAAGAGCACTGGTGACCGGCTCTTCAGCGAGGACCTCCCGGTCACGCCGGTCCAGGCTCTCCTCCGGAGTTGACGCCACCAGGTCGGGGCGGTTGCGGGCGGTCTTGCGCAGCGCTTGGTCCCGGCGCCAGCGGTCGACGGCGCCGTGGTCGCCGGACAGCAGCACCGGTGGGACCTCCTGGCCCCGCCAGGTGCCGGGCTTGGTGTACACCGGCCCCTCGACCAGGTGTTCCATGCCACCCGAGGCGAAGGAGTCCTGGAGGTGCGACTCCCGGTTGCCGAGCACGCCCGGCAGCAGGCGGGTGATCGCCTCCACCATCACCAGCGTCGCGGACTCGCCCCCGTTGAGGACGTAGTCACCGATGCTGACCTCCTCGACCGGCATGCGCTGGGCGGCGTCCACCGCCACCCGTGAGTCGATGCCCTCGTAGCGGCCGCAGCCGAACACCAGGTGCTCCTCACCCGCCAGCCGCTCGGCGTCGGCCTGGGTGAAGGGGCGCCCGCTCGGGGTCGGCAGGATCAGCCGCGCGGGCCGCTCCGCCACGACCTCGTCGAGGGCTTCGCCCCACGGCTCGGGCTTCATCACCATGCCGGGGCCGCCGCCGTACGGGGTGTCGTCGACGGTGTTGTGCCGGTCGTGCGTCCAGCCCCGGAGGTCGTGCACGGACACGTCCAAGAGGCCCGCCTCGCGCGCCTTACCGATCAGCGAGAGCTCGAGCGGGGCGAAGTAGTCGGGGAAGATGCTGATGATGTCGATGCGCACTGCGTACTCGCTCAGTCGGTGTTCTGGAGGTCGAGCAGGCCGGGGGGCGGGTCGATCACGATCCGCCCGGCGGCCACGTCCACCTCGGGGACCAGGGGTCCGACGAACGGCACCAGGATCTCCTCCCCCTCGTGGGAGGTGACGACGAGGACGTCCTGGGCGTGGTGGAGGACGTCCTCGACGGTGCCCACCGTCTCGCCGTCGGTGGTGGCGACGGTCAGGCCGATGAGTTCGTGGTCGTGGAACTCGTCCGGGTCGTCCAAGGGCGCGATGTCCTCGGAGTCCACCATCAGGGCGGTACCGCGCAGCGCCTCGGCGGCGCCGCGGTCGGCCAGCCCCTTGAAGCGGACGAGCAGCTTGCCGCTGTGCCGCCGGGTCGAGCGAATAGTCAGCGGTCCGGCGGACGCGGGGTCCGTGTGGAATACGGCGCCGTCGGTGAACCGGGCCCCGGGGTCGTCTGTGCGCACGTCGACGGCGACGTCGCCGCGGATACCGTGCGCGCGGCCGATCCGTCCCACCACGAGTCGCATGAGTGCTTCCTATCGGTGTCAGTGGCCCCGAGGCTCGCAGCCCTCAGGGGGTCCGCGAGTGGTCGTCCCCGGGTTTCCCCGTGGTGCCCCTCGGGTTTCCTGCGGGGCTCCCCGGGTGTCCCCGTGGGGCACCGCCCTCCGGCGGTGCGTTCCACCCCAGGGGCCTCCCCCTGGGGAACGTCGTGCCCGGGAACCGCAGGGTCCCCGGGCACGACTGCGGGGCGCCGACCGTCAAGATCGGCGCCCCGAGAGGCGCGTCAGCGCACTTCGTGCAGGTCCAACAGGTCAACACGGACATAGCGGCCACCGGCGAGTGAGCCGACGACGGTCCGCAGTGCCTTGGCGGTCCGGCCGTTGCGGCCGATGACCTTGCCAAGGTCGTCGGGGTGGACGCGGACCTCCAGAACCTTGCCCTTGCGGAGCCGCTTGGCTCTCACCTGGACGTCGTCGGAGTTCGCAACGATCCCCTTCACGAGGTGCTCAAGCGCCTCTTCCAGCACGATTAGGCCTCGCCCTCGGACTTCTTCTCAGCCTCGGCGTTCTCGGCGGGCTTGTCGGCCGCCTTCTCCGCCTTGTCCTTGTCCGTCTTCTTCTCGGACTTCTTGGCCTTCTTCTCCTGGCCGGGGAGCACGAGCTCCTTCAGAGCGGCCTGGAAAGCGGCCTCCTGGGCCTCGGGGTCCTTCTCCTCGGCGACCTGCAGCGGAGCCGGGGCGGCAAGGCCCTTGAACTTCTGCCAGTCACCGGTCTTGCGCAGGAGGACCTTCACCGCGTCGGACGGCTGGGCGCCCACGGAGAGCCAGTACTGGACCCGCTCGGAGTTGACCTCGATGAAGCTCGGGTGCTCCTTGGGGTGGTACTTGCCGATCTCCTCGATCGCCTTGCCGTCACGCTTGTTGCGGGCGTCGGCGACGATGACACGGTACTGGGGCGTACGGATCTTACCCATACGCTTGAGCTTCAGTTTGACAGCCACTGGAGTGGTCTTCTCCCGAATAACGGTGTTAGGCGCCTGACAGGCGGCCCACGTGGGGTTGTGGAACCCGTCGAGGCATGACGTGGGTGGCGGGCAAGTTAGAGGGCCGGCCCAGCCACCGTTAGTCGACTCCTCATTGTGCCAGACGCGGACGTGTTCCTTGGACAGGACACAGGCGCGCGGTCGGACGCATCCTTGACACACACGGCCCGTCCCGGGATCCCGGGACGGGCCGTGGCAGGTCTCACTACTTCTTCGGCAGCTTGAAGTTGGACAGGTCCGGCATGTTCGGACCACCGAGACCGGGCGGAAGGTTGGGCTGGCCACCGCCGCCACCGCCGAGGCCCGGGGGAAGCTGCGGCATCTCCTGGCCGCCCTCCTCCTTGCGCTTCTTGCGCTCGGCCTCGCGCTCGGCCTCCTGCTGGCGGGCCTTCAGGGGGTTGCCGCTGCGCTGCTTGCCCTTCTTGGCCTTCTTCGCCTGGGCCTTGGCCTTCTTCTTGTTACCGCCGCCACCCATGCCGGGCATACCGGGCATCCCCGGCATACCGCCGCCGCTCTTCATCTTGCGCATCATCTTCTGCGCCTCGAAGAAGCGGGTGACCAGGCCGTTGACATCGCTGACCTGGGTACCGGAACCGTTGGCGATGCGCAGGCGGCGGGAGCCGTTGATCACCTTGGGGTTGCCGCGCTCCCCCGGGGTCATCGACTGGATGATCGCCTGGATGCGGTCCAGGTCCTTGTCGTCGATGCCGTCGATCTGTTCGCGCATCTGCCCCATGCCGGGCATCATGCCGAGCAGGTTGCCGATCGGTCCGAGCTTGCGGACCATCGACATCTGCTCGAGGAAGTCGTCGAGCGTGAAGTCGTCGTCCGAGGCCATCGTCGAGGCCATCTTCTCGACTTCGCCCTCGTCGAACGTGCGCTGGGCCTGTTCGATGAGCGTGAGGACGTCACCCATGTCCAGGATGCGCGAGGCCATCCGGTCCGGGTGGAAGAGGTCGAAGTCCTCGAGCTTCTCGCCGGTGGAGGCGAACATGATCGGGCGACCGGTGATGTGCCGGATGGACAGGGCCGCACCACCGCGGGCGTCACCGTCGAGTTTGGTGAGCGCGACCGCGTCGTAGCCGACGCCGTCCAGGAAGGCCTGGGCGGTGTTGACCGCGTCCTGACCGATCATGGCGTCGACGACGAAGAGGATCTCGTCGGGGCTGACCGCGTCGCGGATGTCCGCGGCCTGCTGCATCATCTCCTCATCCACACCGAGGCGGCCCGCGGTGTCGATGATGACGACGTTGTGGTTGTTGCGCCGCGCGTGCTCGATGGATTCGCGGGCCACGTCGACCGGGTCGCCCACGCCGTTGCCGGGCTGGGGGGCGAAGACGGGTGTCGACGCCCGCTCCCCGACCACCTGGAGCTGCGTGACGGCGTTGGGGCGCTGGAGGTCGGCGGCGACCAGCAGCGGGGTGTTGCGGTCGTCGGCGAGCCACTTGGCGAGCTTGCCCGCCAGGGTCGTCTTACCCGCACCCTGCAGGCCCGCGAGCATGATCACGGTGGGCGGGGTCTTGCCGAAGCGGACCTGCCGGGTCTCGCCACCGAGGATCTCGACCAGTTCCTCGTTGACGATCTTGATGACCTGTTGGGCGGGGTTGAGGGCCTTGGAGACCTCTTCGCCGCGGGCGCGCTCCTTGATCCGCGAGATGAACTCACGGACCACCGGCAGTGCCACGTCCGCCTCGAGCAGCGCGAGACGGATCTCCCGCGCGGTCGCGTTGATGTCCTCCTCGGACAGCCGCCCCTTGCCGCGCAGCGAGGAGAAGACCGATGTCAGCCGGTCGGAAAGCGTCTCGAACACGAGTTTGGCCAGTCCTTCGTCGTCGGAATTGACTTCCCAGCCTACCTCCCCAGTCACCCACCGCCACCCTTAGGCGGCTAGGGGAAGGGGCGGGGCTTCGAACCCCGCCCCGGTCAGGGGTCGTTCACCGCGAGGACCGAGGGCTACCCGTCCTCGCCCTCGGCACCGTCTTCGGCGTCCTCTTCGGCGTCCTCTTCGGCGCCTTCGCCCTCCGCGGGCTCTTCGTCGCCCTCACCCTCGGCGGGCTCCTCCTCGCCGCCCGCGAGGGTGGCCTCCTGCTGCTCGGCGAGGGCCGCCAGCATCTCCTCCTGCTGGTTGGCGCTCAGGCCCCGGGTGGACAGGCGCGCCTCACCCTCGACCTCGTAGGTCTGCTGGTCGTCGCTGACGATGTTGTAGTTGGAGTCACACGACAGGTTGAGTGTCCCGCCGGCCTCGAGGGCGCCGCTGTCGGAGCACTCCTCGTCACCGATCTCCTCGTTGGTGAAGGTGACGTCCATGCGGACGAGCACGGACCCGCCGCCGTCGGCACCCGCGTCGCGCACCGTGCCGGACCAGGTGCAGAGCGGGCCGTCGTCACACTCCATCTCGGGCTGGCCGTCCCAGCTGACCTCGATGCGCGCGTCACGGGAGCCGTCGAGCTCCTCCTCGGCGGTGTTGGTCAGGCTGGTGTAGAGCGCTTCGGCCTCGTCCATGCCGGCCTCGGCGAGGTCCAGGCGGACCTGCGGGCCGCTCTCGCCCTCCTCCGGCACCAGTTCCTCGATCTCGATGCGCAGGATCTGGTTGGTCTCGGCGTCGACCCAGAGCTGGTTGCGCTCGCCGTTGAGGTCGACCTTGTAGGCGGGGGTGTCGTCGAGGTTCTCCTCGACCGCCTCGTCGTCGGCCACCCCGATCTCCTCGATGATCGCCGCCAGCGCGGGCGGGGCGAGCGTGCTCGACGGGTTGACCCCCGCCTGGCCGACGGAAGCGCGCACCCAGGAGTCGTCGAACTGGTCGCTGTCGGGGCCGAAGACGCCCTTGTCGAGCCAGAACTCCTCGGCCGCGCGCAGGAAGAGCTTGTCGTCCGCCGCGACCAGGTCGGCCTCGACGTCGTTGGCGGTGACCGTTCCGTTGGCCGCGCCGCCGTCCGCGACGGTCAGGGTGGTCTCCTGGACCTCTCCACCGACGCTCTCGGCGATCTGTCCGTCCGCGGTGAGTGCCGGGTAGGCGGCCAGATCAGCCACTGCCTCCTCGAGCAGGGGTGCGGCGTCCACCGGCTCCGCGGTCTCCTCGGCGGGCTCCTCTTCGGGACCGTCGTCGCCGAGAGAGCAGCCGGCCAGTCCCAGCGCGGCGACCATGCCCACCGCTGCGAGCGACAACCGTCCGCCCCCAGGGCGTGTGTCCGCCGAGTACGTCCTAAGACCCCTGTTGCGAGTAACCGGCGCCATCTTGCCTCCTGACCCCGACCTGTGGGGTGCTGATACGAATCGGCGTGAAGTAAGTGATCGGGGAGGGCCCTGGGGCTATGAACCGCCACCCGGCCGCTCCCTGGCGTGAGGTGCGGGTGCTCAGCTTCCGGCCGTAGTCGGCGGGCTGTGCCTTCGGCACTGGGAGGGTCGTGTTTCGGGCCGCCCCCGACAGCCCTTCGCCCCCGTGCCTTCAGCCTCCGCTATCGCACCGCCCCGAAAGGGTACCTAACACCGGCACAGGTCACGGCCAACTGCGTTCCACGGACGTGTACACATGTGCGGACGGCACCCGGTACCAGCTGGGAACACGCGAACGGGGCCGACGGGGATTTCTCCCCGTCGGCCCCTGGGTCACCTCACCGCGTCAGCGGCGCAAGACCCGCGGCCTCGACATTGAGGGCTAGGACCTGGCCCGCGGTGAGGCCGTCTCCCCGCCCGGAGGCGTCGGCGAGGAGACCGCTTCCTCCTCCAGTTCCTCGAGCTCGTCGAAGGCGTAGGCCGACTCCGCGTGCAGCTCGTGGTCGAGGCCGTTCGTCTCGACCTCCTCGGCGATGCGGAAGCCGATGAGGAGATCGATGACCTTGGCGATGACCCAGGTGACGATGAAGGTGTAGATCATGACGCCGATCACCGAGATCGCCTGCGCGGCCAGGAGGCCGATTCCGCCGCCGTAGAAGATCCCGGGGTCGCTGCCCACCGCGCCGGAGGCGAGGAAGCCGAGCGCGAGGCAGCCGACGATGCCGCCGACCATGTGGAGACCGACGACGTCGAGCGCGTCGTCGTACTTGAACTTGAACTTCCAGCTGATGGCGTAGGCACAGATCGCACCGGACAGGGCGCCGACGATGATCGCCCCGACCGGGGTGACGTTCGCGGCGGCCGGGGTGATGGCGACCAGGCCCGCGATAGCGCCCGAGGCGAAGCCCAGGGCGCTGACCTTGCCGTAGCGGAAGCGCTCGACGAGCATCCACGCGCCCGTCGCGGCGGCGGTCGCGGCCTGGGTGTTGACCAGGGCCAGGGCGGCCTCCCCGTTGGCCGCGTAGGCGGAGCCGCCGTTGAAGCCGAACCAGCCGAACCACAGGAGCGCGGCGCCAAGCAGGACGAACGGCAGGTTGTGCGGGCGCATCGACTCGGTGCCGAAGCCCTTGCGGCGGCCGAGGACGAGGACCAGGGCCAGGGCCGCGGCACCGGCATTGATGTGGACCGCGGTACCGCCGGCGAAGTCGATGACCTCGGGAAGGCCGGTGAACTCGTGCATGCTGGCGACCCAGCCGCCGCCCCAGACCCAGTGGGCGACGGGGAAGTAGACCAGCAGCGCCCACACCGGGGCGAAGAGCAGCCAGGCGCCGAACTTGGCGCGGTCGGCGATGGCACCGCTGATCAGGGCCGTGGTGATGACGGCGAACATCAGCTGGAACCCGGCGTCGACGAGCAGCGGGTAGCCGCCGTCGGTGCCGTCCATCGGCTCGACCTCACCGATGAGGTTGGTCAGCCCGACGTAGTCGAAGCCGCCGATGAACATCTCGAAGGCGCCGTATCCCGGCGCGTAGGTGAGCGAGTGGCCGACGACCACCCAGAGCACGCTGATGATCGCGATGCTTCCGAAGCTCATGAGCATCATGTTGAGGACGCTCTTCGCCCGCGACATGCCTCCGTAGAAGAAAGCCAGGCCCGGGGTCATGAGCATCACCAGCGCGGCGCTCATCAGCAGCCACGCAGTGTTGCCAGAGTCAATCATTTCGTCGCCTCCATGGGACGGACGGGGGATTGTCTTGAGGGGCGGCAGTCAGCGAGCGCATCATCGGGCCCGATGCAGATCACCACGGCGACAACTCTCCGACCAGGGTGTTTCCCAGCCGGACCCGGCTTGTTGCGCGGGCGTAAAAGGACAGCCAGGGGTGTTAAGGGGTTATGAACCCAAGGGGCAGGGCGCGCCAATGCACATGCAAGGGCACAAGCAGGACACGCTCTTTCACCGGAACGGAGTTCCAGAAGCACGCTCCGTGAGATCTCACGGCGGCGGCGAACCGGGAGCCGGGAGAGGACTGGGTGCGTTACGACCGAATTGCGGTCGCGTGAAGCCGGCTCTGGGGCGCCGGCAGCTTAGGAGGCCCCGCGGTACACGCCCCGAAACACAGCGCGGCCGGACACCCGTTTCGGGTGTCCGGCCGCGCTGTCGTGTGCGGTGCCCCGGGCTCGGCCGGGCAGCGGGCTCAGCCGAGAATGGCGTCCACGAAGACCTCGGGGTCGAAGGGCGCGAGGTCGTCGGGGCCCTCGCCGAGGCCGACGAGTTTGACGGGAACGCCCAGCTCGCGCTGCACCTGGACGATGATGCCGCCCTTGGCGGTGCCGTCGAGCTTGGTCAGGGCGATGCCGGTGACGTTGACGACCTCGGCGAACACCCGGGCCTGACGCAGGCCGTTCTGGCCGGTGGTGGCGTCCAGGACGAGGAGGACTTCGTCGACCTGGGACTTCTTCTCCACCACGCGTTTGACCTTGCCGAGCTCGTCCATGAGGCCGGTCTTGGTGTGCAGGCGCCCGGCGGTGTCGATGATGACGGTGTCCGCGCCGTCGTCCACACCGCGCGCCACGGCGTCGAAGGCCACACTGGCCGGGTCGGCGCCCTCGTCCTTGCAGACGACCGGGGCGCCCACGCGGCCGCCCCAGGTCTGGAGCTGCTCGGTGGCGGCCGCGCGGAAAGTGTCCGCGGCGCCCAGGACCACGCTGCGGCCGTCGCCGACCAGCACTCGGGCGAGCTTGCCCGTGGTGGTGGTCTTGCCGGTGCCGTTGACGCCGACGACCATGATCACGGCCGGTCGGTCGCCGTGCGGTTCCGTGCGCACGATGCGGTCGGTGTCGGCGCCGAGCTGGTTGAGGAGCTCCTCGCGCAGGAGGCCGCGGACCTCTTCGGTGTCACGGGTGCCGAGCACCTTGACGCGGGTGCGGAGGTTCTCGACGATCTGGGTGGCCGAAGTGACACCGATGTCGGCGGTGATGAGCGTGTCCTCGATCTCCTCCCAGGTGTCCTCGTCGAGGGTCTTGGCGGAGAGCAGGTTGAGCAGGCCCTGACCGAAGGTGCTCTGGGAGCGGGCCAAGCGGGCCCGCAGGCGCACCATGCGGCCCGCGGACGGGGGCGGGGTGTCGAGTTCGGGTACGGCTGGTTCGGCGGGGGCCTCGGGGGCGGCATCCTCAGCGGGAGGGGCGTGGGCGGGGGGTGTGCTGACCGTCCCCTCGTCCCGTTCACGGTCCTCTTCCGGTGCGGCCTTGGCCGCCTCCGTGACCTCGGGCTTGGCCTCCTCCTTGCTCGGCGTGACCGAGCGTCGAGTCCTGACCAGGAAGAACCCGCCAACCGCCAGGAGGGCGACGACGACGATAAGGCTTACGAGCAAGGTGATTTCCATAGCGTGGAACAGTCTCCCAGAGTGTTCGACGCCTTCGCATCACGTACCGCGGTGGCGTGTGGTGCGCAGGATGAGAACGAAGAAGGGGGCGCCGAGAAAGGCGGTGACCACGCCGATGGGGAGTTCGGCGGGGGCCACGATGGTCCGCGCGACGATGTCCACCGCCACGAGGAAGGTGCCGCCCGCCAGCACGGTGACGGGCAGGATGGCCCGGTAGTTGGACCCCACGAGGCGGCGCACTATGTGCGGGACGACGATGCCGACGAAGCCGATCAGTCCGCTCACGGAGACGGCCGCCGCGGTGGCCAGGGAGGCGGCGGCGATGACGATCATCCGCACCACGGCCGGGTTCAGTCCGAGGCTGACGGCTTTGTCGTCGCCGAGGGCGAGCATGTCCAGCAGGTAGCCGCTGAGCAGCAGGACGACCAGCCCCACGATCGCGTACGGGGCGATGAGCCGGACGTCGTCCCAGCCTCCCCGGCCGAGGCCGCCTAGGAGCCACGCGTAGATGCGCTGGAGCTGGTCCACACCCATCTGCTGCACGAGGGTCTGCGCGGCGGAGAGGAACGACGAGACGGCCACTCCGGCCAGGACCAGGGCCGCGGTTCCCCCTCCCCCGGCGGTGGAGCCGAGCGCGTAGGCGGTAGCCACCCCCAGGAGGGCCCCGAAGAAGGCGGCGACCGGCACCAGGGCACGGGGGTCGGCGGTCAGGTCCTGGCCGAAGACCATGACCATGGTGGCCCCCAGCCCGGCGCCGGAGGCCGCGCCGAGCAGGAACGGGTCGGCCAGCGGGTTGCGGAAGACACCTTGGTAGGCGCCGCCCGCGGTGGCCAGGAGGGCGCCGACGACGGCGCCCATCACCACACGGGGCAGCCGCAGCTCCATGAGCAGCGCTTCCTGTCGTTCGGTGAGCGGTGACTCCGTCCCGAACGGCAGGAGGCTGACCAGGTGGCGGAGGATGTCCGCCGCGGAGAGCGATGCGGCGCCCGCGGAGATGCCGAAGACCCCGGCCACGAACAGCACGGCCGCGCTGCCCGCCAGCCAGCCTGCCGGCGCCCCGAAGCCCTTCACCTGCTGATCCCCCTCGTTGTCCCGCGGGCCCTACTGGTCTGCGGTCTCGCTGACGGCATCGCCGACGGACTGCGCGAAGTCGACCACGCGCGGTCCCCACCGGGAGGCGGTGTCGCTGTCGAGCACGTGCACCGCGTCGTTCTCCACAGCGGTGACGGAGTCGAAGGCGGGGCGCTCCTCGACGGCGGCGACCGATTCGTCGGCGGCCTCGTCACCGTAGGAGAGGAAGATCAGGTCGGGGTTCTCCTCGACCACGAACTCAGGGGACAGCTGCGGGTAGCCGCCGCTCTCGTCGTCGTCGGCCTGGTCGGCGATGTTCACGAGGCCGAAGGCGTCGTAGACCTGGCCGGCGAAGGTCTCGGAGGTCGCGGAGAAGAGCGTGTCGTCGAGCTCCTGGTAGAAGGTGAGCTCGGTCTCGCCGAGTTCGGCGCAGGCGGCGTCGACGACCTCGTTGAACTCGGTCTCGACGCGGTCGGCCTCCGTGTCGGCCTCATCCGTGTTTCCGGTGATCTCGCCGAGCAGGCGGATCTGGGCGTAGACGTCCTCCAGGTCGAGGGCGTCGTCCAGTACAAGGGTGGGGATGTCGACGTCGACGAGCTGGTCGGCGCTGTCGACGGCGCTGCCGGCGAGGATCACGAGGTCGGGATCGTACTCGCTGATCGCCTCCACGCTGGGTGTGAAGCCGCTGAGGTCGGTCGTGGGCGCCTCTTCGGGGTAGTACGAGTACTCGTCCGTGGCCTCGACCTGGTCGCCCGCGCCGATGGCGAAGAGGGACTCGGTGCTGCTCGGGGAGAGCGAGACGATGCGCTCGGGCTCCTCTTCCACTGTGACCTCGCCGACCATGTCGGCCACGGTGACGGGGAACGTGCCGTCGCCGACCGGCTCGCGGTCGTCGGCGGGCTCGGGCGCCCCGCAGTCGACGGCCGCGGCGTCGGTCTCCTCCGCGGGCTCGGAGTCGGACTCCGTGGTACCGCAGGCGGTAAGGGCGAGGGCCGCGCCCAAGAGGGCGGCGGGGAGTTGGCGGGCGATCCGCACGGTGCTCCTTCGGTGGGCCGGGGGAGGAGCACGGCCCAGGGCGGGGACGGCCGGTCCTTCCCACGAGGACGGGTTCGTCGGTGGCGAGGAGGCGGCCTGGCTCGTCCCCGCGCGGGCGGGGCTTCACAGTTGCGGGACAGCGCCGGGTTGCGCGGCCGGATGTGGCCGCGGCAGCCGGACTTCGCTCGTTCGACACCGGTCGTACCGCCGACGGGCGGGACAACTCCTCCACCCTACTGGGCGCTCCCGTTCGGCCCGATCGCCAGGGGGACACGCTGTCACCTGCGCTTTTCCCGGAATCTCCGCGGCGGGTCCACAGAATGGCAGACCCGGAACCGCATTTTCGCCCGGGACATTTTGTGGAACCCACGAACCGAAAGCGCTTTATGTCCGCTTTAAGGGTCTAGTGGCCCATGAGGAAACATCGTGAACATTCGTCCGCCACGTAGCCATATTGAGTCTCCATGCACATTGACACCGCAATCGCACACAGCAATGATCTCGTTGCCATGCGCGCCGATCATCCGAATACGGACATCAAGCGGCGTATCCCCCGTGTGCGTACACCCGTACCCGGTGGACCGCCCGTTCCCCCGGTGTCCTGAGGCGCGCACGAGAAGGGATGTGTTGAAAAGGTGGCACCCCACCGATCACGCTTGGCGCAGCTCGCCGGGCTGACACTGATCGCGGGCCTGGTCTCGGCCACTCCGGCAAGTGCTGAGGAGGGGTCGGAGATCGCTCCGCTCCACCCGGCGCCCAGCGCGGAGAACGGCGAACTGACACACCAGGCCCAAGACCTGTGGTTCATCGAACTGGACGGCCCGTCCACCTCCGAAGGGGCGGCCTCCGCACGCGTCGACGACGAACACGCCGCGTTCCGCGCCGAAGCGGAGGACTTCGGGCTCTCCTATACCGAACGCCTGTCCTTCAACGACTTGTGGAACGGCATCTCCGTGGAGATGGACGACACCCAGGTGAGCACGGCCCGGGAGATCCCCGGAGTCGCCGGGATCCACCCGGTCGTCCGCCACGAAATCCCCGAACTCGACGACAGCGAGCCGGAAATGGACACGGCGCTGGGCATGACCGGCGCCGACATCGTCCAGAGCGAACTCGGCCTGTCCGGTGAGGGCCTGCGTGTGGCCGTCATGGACACCGGGGTCGACTACACCCACCCGGATCTCGGCGGCCCCGGCGAGTTCCCCAACGACCGGGTGGTGGCCGGCCACGACTTCGTCGGGGACGACTTCGACGCCAGCGACCCGGAGAGCGACACCCCGGTTCCCGACGAGGATCCCCAGGACTGCAACGGCCACGGCACCCACGTCGCCGGAATCGTCGGCGCCGAGGGCGAGGTCACCGGTGTCGCACCCGACGTCGAGTTCGGCGCCTACAAGGTGTTCGGCTGCACCGGGTCCACCACCGCGGACGTCATGATCGCGGCGATGGAGCAGTCGCTCGCCGACGACATGGACGTGCTCAACATGAGCATCGGCTCCTCGCACTCCTGGCCCCAGTACCCCACTGCGACCGCCTCGGACAACCTGGTCGACGAGGGCATGGTCGTCGTCGCCTCCATCGGCAACGAGGGCGCCAGCGGCGTCTACTCCGCCGGCGCACCGGGCCTGGGCGCCGACGTCATCGGCGTCGCGTCCTACGACAACACCCACATCCAGGCCGCCGAGGCCGAGGCCACCCAGACCGGCGAATCCATTCCCTACATGGAGATGGACAGCGCGGTCCTACCGCCCACCTCGGGCGAGTCCGACGAACTCGAGTACATCGGCCGGGGCTGCCTGTCCGAAGGCGACGAACTCGAGGGCGACCCCGAGGGCAAGACCGCGCTCATGATCCGCGGCGAGTGCACCTTCACCGAGAAGTACGACGTCGCGCTCGACGCCGGCGCCACCGGTGTCGTGGTCTACAACGACCTGCCCGGCATGTTCGCCGGCGGCGGCATCGTCGACCAGGACGCCTTCGCCATCGGGGTCTCCGACGAGGCCGGCGCCCACCTCTTGGAGCTCCTGGAGGGCGAGGATCCGGTCACCCTGACCTGGACCGACGAGGAGGTCACCGTTCCCAACCCGACCGGGGGGATGATCAGCAGCTTCAGCTCGTACGGCATGTCACCCGACCTCGACCTCAAGCCCGACCTGGGCGCGCCGGGCGGTCTGATCAACTCCACCTACCCGATGGACCTGGGCGAATACGCCACCGTCAGCGGTACGTCGATGTCCTCCCCGCACGTCGCGGGCGGCGTCGCCCTGCTGCTGGAGGCCCAGCCCGGCATCGAGGCGCACGACGTGCGCGACGTCCTCCAGAACACCGCGGACCCGACACTGTGGTGGGGCAACCCGGACGAAGGCGAACTGGACAACGTCCACCGCCAGGGCGCGGGCATGCTCGACGTCCCGGGCGCGGTCCGGGCCACCACGGGCCTGTCCCCCGCCAAACTGCCCCTGGGCGCTACCGAGGGGCCGGTGACCGAGACCGTCACCGTCTCCAACGACGGCGACGAGGCGACCACCTACGAGATCTCGCACGAGCCCGCGATGGGCACGCACGGCGACACGTTCGTGCCGGACTTCAACAGCGCCTTCGCCGAAGCCTCCTTCAGCAAGGACGAGGTGACCGTCGAGCCGGGCGGCTCCGTGGACGTCGACGTGACCGTCACCCCGCCCGCCCGGGACCTCGAGCAGATGCTCTACGGCGGCTACGTCACGGTCACCGAAGTCGAGGGCAAGGGGGACCTGGAGTCCTTCCGCGTCCCCTACGCCGCCTACAACGGTGACTACCAGGAGATCGAGGCCATGGCCCCGATCACCGACGAGGACGGCACCGTGCACGACCTGCCGTGGCTGACCCGCATCACCGAGTGCGAGGTGTTCTCCGGCCTGGAGTGCGCCGACTCCAGCGGCGGCACCTTCGAGAACCAGCCCGACGGTGCCTCCTACACGCTGGAATGGGTGGACGGCCTGCCGGACGTCCCGTACGTGATCGCGCACTTCGACCACCACGTGACCAAGCTCGAGATGACCGTCATCGACGAGCGCACCGGTCGCCCGGTCCACCCGGACCGCAACGTGGCGGTCGACGTCGACTACGTCAACCGCAGCGAGACCAGCACGGCCTTCTTCAGCTACGCCTGGGACGGTTCCGTGGTGGATTCGCTCGACCGGGTCACCAAGGTGGACGACGGTGACTACCGTCTGGAGGCCCGGGCCCTGAAGGCGCTCGGCGACCCGGACGACCCGGACCACTGGGAGACCTGGACCTCGCCGGTCATCACGATCGACCGGGGCTGATCCACAGCCTCAGCCGGCAGTACAGGGCCGCCCTCCGGTGTTCGGGTGAACACCGGAGGGCGGCCCTTCGACGTGCCCGGCACGGATTCCCCGCTTCGCGGGCCGACGGTTGTCGTGTGCGCACCGGCGCTTGACCGCCTCCCCAGGTGAGCGGCAAGAATTCGGGCGAAGCGACACCGAGGACGGGAGACGACCATGCGCGTGGCGATGGCACAGGTGGACTGCGTGCTGGCCGATCCGGAGGCCAACCTCGCCGAGGCGCGGCTCCGGATCGCCGAGGCGGCCGGGCTCGGCGCCGACCTCGTGGTCTTCCCGGAACTGAGCCTGCACGGCTATGCCCAAGGCGCCGCCGCGGCGGACACCTCCCTGCGCGCGGACGACCCCCGCGTGCTGGAGCTCGGCACCTACGGACCCGACGTCCTGGTCGGCCTGTACGAGCGCGAGGGCGGGGCCCGGCACAACGCCGCGGCCTACCTCTCCGGCGGGCGCCTCCACCACGTGCACCGCAAACTGTTCCTTCCCCACTACCGGGCCTGGACCGAGCGCGACCACTTCGCCCCCGGCACGGATCTGCTGTCCTTCGACACCGGCCGCATCCGGGCCGCCACGCTCGTCTGCAACGACGCCTGGCAGCCCGCGCTGCCGTGGCTGGCGGCACAGGACGGCGCGGAACTCCTCCTCGTGCCGGCCAACAGCGCCGCCGTCGACGACGGCACCCTCGACAACACGACGTACTGGTACGACCTCGTCCGGCAGATCGCCCGGATGCAGCAGTGCTGGGTGGTCTTCGTCAACCGGGTCGGCACCGAGAACGGCGTCGGCTTCTGGGGCGGGTCGCAGGTGCTCGACCCCGCGGGCGAGGTGGTGGCGCGGGCACCGTTCGGAGCTGCCGGTGTCTACCTCGCCGAGGTGGATCCGGGGTACGCGCGTCGGCGCCGGGACGCGCTCCCGCTGCTGGGGGACGCCCGGTTCGACCTGCTGCGGAGGCAGCTCACCCGGTTGGAGAGCGTCGACTGAGACGGCCGGTTGCCCGCACGGCAACCGTTGTTGCTGCCGACGGCCGCCTCGCGGAGGCTGTGAGCATGCACACGATGTTCGACCTCCACGTCCACGCGGCACCCGACGTCGTCGACCGCCGCTTCGACGACACCGACACCGTGCGCGCCTACGAGCGCGCCGGGTTCTCGGGCTGCGTCCTCAAGGCCCACTACGAGTCCACCGTGGGGCGCGCGGCCGCGGCGGGCAGGGGCTCGCCGCTCGACGTCTTCGGCGGTGTCGCGCTGAACCAGCACGTCGGCGGGGTGAACCCGGCCGCGGTCTCCGCTGCCCTCGCCGCCGGGGCCCGGGTCGTGTGGTTCCCGACCGCCGACGCGCACACCCAGCGCTCGGCGCACCTGCCGAGCCTGTGCGACGCGGCCCCGGGCGGCTTCGACCGCTCCTACGCCGTCCCCCCGGTGGACGGCAGCACCGCCGAAGCCGTGGAGCAGGTGTGCGCACTCGTCGGCGAGTACGACGCGGTACTCGCCACGGGCCACCTCAGCGGGGCCGAGGTGCACCACCTGGTCCCCGTGGCGCGCAAGCACGGCGTTCGGCGGATCCTGCTGACCCACCCCTCGTACACGGTCCCCGGCCTGAACGCCGCGCAGACCGCCGAGCTGACCCGGCTGGGCGCACTCGCCGAGGTCACCACCTTCCAGCTCCTCCACCAGCCCGGGTGGGACGCGGCGCGGCTGGCCCGGTTCGTCGAGGAGGTCGGGACTGAGCACGTGGTGCTCTCTTCGGACGCGGGCCAGCCGGACTCCCCTCCCGCGCCGGAGGCGCTGTCACTGCTCGTGCGGTCCCTGGCCGCCGAGGGCCTGGACGAGGCGGAGCTCCTCAGGTGCGCGTCCTCCCGGCCCCGCGACCTCGTCGTCCTCTAGGAAGGGTGCGCCTGGGATTCCGGGTTGCCCAGAGGGCAACCCTCCATTGCCCCCGCTCTATGACAGGGGTCACAATCAGGGCATGGTCTCGGACAGTTCATCCAGCATCCACCGGACCGTCGACATCCTGCAGGTCCTCGGATCGGTCTCCGCCGGTCAGAGCTCCTCGCTCGGGGTGCTCGACATCGCCCGGCGGGTGGGGCGCGAGAAGACCCAGGTCTCCCGCGCCCTCAAGGCCCTGGCCGAAACAGGGCTCGTGGAACGCGACGAAGAGACCATGGCCTACCGCCTGGGCTGGCAGTTCTACGCCCTGGCGGTGAACGCCGGAGACCGCAGGCTGCGGGACGCCGCCCTGCCGATACTGCGACGGCTCGTCGCGGCGGTGAAGGAGCGCGCACACCTGAGCATCCTGCGGGACGGCGCGGTCCTGACCGTCCTGTCCGAAGGGCCGCTGCGCGCCGTCCAGGTCGCGGACTGGGTGGGGCGCACCAGCCCCGTACACACCACGTCGTCCGGCAGGGCCCTGCTCATGGACTGGAACGACGAACAAGTCCTCGAGCTGCTCTCGGAGACCGAGTTCACCGCCACCGGCCCGAACTCGCCGCCGGACGCGGACACCTTCCTCGCCCGGCTCCGGCAGGGCCGCGAACGCGGCTACGCCAAGGCCGACGAAGAGTTCGAGGACGGCCTGGTCGCGGTGGCCGCGCCCGTCCGCGACTTCCAGGGCCTCGTCGTCGCCTCGCTGAACGTGTCCGCACCCAAGTTCTGCATCGGCGGAGAGCTCGACCAGATCGGGCGCGCGGTCCAGACCGCCGCCGCACAGCTGTCATCGGAGATGCGCCAACGGTCCGCGGCCGGCAACGGCCAGCTCCGTTGACCCGCCGTCCCCACCATCCACTGCCACCGGCTCAGGCCGCCAACTAAGGCCGTCGACTAAGGCCACCAGCCACACAGAACACCAGGAGTCCGCCGTGAGCGTCGTTCCCATGCCCTTTTTCAGTCAAGGCCTGCGCCTGGACGCCGACCTGCACCTGCCCGACGACGGCGGGGCGGGCGCGCCCTACCCCGTGGTCATCCCGGCGTCGGGCTACCAGGGGCTGAAGATCATCCACCCCGAGCGGTTCGCCCGCGCCCTCACGAAGCTGGGGTATGCCGTGCTGGCCTTCGACTACCGCGGCTTCGGCCTCAGCGAGGGTGAACGCGGCCGCCTGGTCCCCCAGGAGTGGGCCGAGGACGTCCGCGCCGCGGTCGACCGGGTCGAGGGCAGCGGGCTCCTCGACAGCGACCGGATCGGGCTGCTCGGTTGGGGTCTGGGCGGCGGTGTGGTCGTCGCCGAGGCCGCGGAGGACCCCCGGGTTCGCGCCGTGGCGGCCTGCAACGGCATCGCGGACGGCCTGCGCTCCACCCGGCGCATGCACGACGACACCACCTGGAACAGCCTGCTGGAGCGGATCGAGGCGGACCGCCCGCGCCGTGCCGAGAGCGGCCGTTCGGAGATCACCGTGCCCTGGGACATCGTCCGCCTGGACCGGGACACCCGCACCGACGGGTACGTGGGCGACGAGCTGTACCGGGCGCACGGATTCGGTACCGGGGTGACGCTGGAGTCCGCCGACCAGCTGCTGCGCTTCTCGCCGGAGGCCGTGGTGGACCGCCTCGCGCCGCGCCCCCTCCTTGTGGTGCACGGCGCGGAGAACGGCCTGCACCGGCCCGAGGAGGCGCACGCCCTGTACGAGCGCGCCGGGGAGCCCAAGCAGCTCGTGCTGTTGGAGGGCAAGGGCCACACGGAGTGGATGTTCGACGAGGACCCCACGTTCAAGGAGGTCGTCGGCCACCTCGACACGTTCTTCACCGAAGCGTTCCGGAGCGCCTCCGCCGCCCCGGCCGCGGCGACCCCCCGGTAGAGCGATGGACTTCGTCGAGTTCACCTCTGACACCTATCCGGCGGTCCTCAGAGCCGCCCTGGAACACGTCGTGCTCGTGCTCCAGGGCCTGGGGCTGGCCGCGCTCATCGGCCTGCCGCTGGCCGCCCTGACCTACCGGACCCGGTCGCGGGCGGTGGTCCTGGCCACCGCCGGGGTCTTCCTGACCATCCCCTCCTACGCCCTCTTCGGCCTGCTCATCACGCCGCTGGGGCTCGGGACCGCGCCGTCCGTGGCGGCCCTGACCATGTACGCGCTGCTTCCGGTTCTGCGCAACGCCGTCGTCGGGCTGCGGGAAGTCGACCCCGCGGTGGTCGAGTCCGCCCGCGGCATGGGCATGGGGCGCGGCCAGGTCCTCACCCGGGTCGAGCTGCCCCTGGCCCTGCCGGTGATCATCACCGGTCTGCGCGTGGCCGCCCAACTACTGCTCGGTATCGCCGCGATCGCCGCGGCGGTCAACGGCCCCGGGCTCGGAAACCTCATCCTCCAAGGGCTGTCCAGCGCCGGAACACCGTTCGCCATCTACCTGACACTGCAGGGGATCCTCGGCATCGTCGTCCTCGCGATCCTCTTCGACCTCTGTTTCGCGGTACTCGGCCGCCTGACGACCTCACGGGGGATCCATGTCTGACCCAACGACCGCCCTTCGCCCCATGATCCAGCTCGTCGACCTCAGCAAGACCTACCCCGGCCAGCGGGGAACCGCGGTCGACCGGCTGTCCCTCGACATCCCCGAGGGGGAGATCGTGGTCTTCCTCGGCCCGTCCGGCTGCGGCAAGACCACCACGATGAAGCTGGTCAACCGGCTCATCGAGCCCACGTCCGGCCGCATCCTGATCGACGGCGAGGACGTGACCGACGCCGACCCCGACCGGCTGCGCCGCGGCATCGGGTACGCCATCCAGCAGACCGGCCTGTTCCCGCACCGCACCGTCGGGGAGAACATCGGCACGGTCCCGCGCCTCCTCGGCTGGGACAAGCGGCGGGTCGCGGACCGCGTCGAAGCCCTGCTCACCATGGTCGGCCTGGACCCGGACACCTACCGGGACCGCTACCCCAAGCAGCTCTCCGGCGGCCAGCAGCAGCGGGTGGGCGTGGCCCGCGCCCTGGCGGCGGACCCGCCCGTCCTGCTCATGGACGAGCCGTTCGGCGCGATCGACCCGCTCACGCGGGAGACGCTCCAGAACGAGCTCCTGCGGATCCAGGGCGAGCTCCGCAAGACCATCGTGTTCGTCACCCACGACATCGACGAGGCCGTGCGCCTGGGCGACCGCATCGCGGTGTTCGGCGAGGGCGGCAGGGTGGTCCAGTACGACACCCCGGAGCGGATCCTCAGCGAGCCCGCGGACGGGTTCGTCAGCGAGTTCATCGGTGCGGGGGCCTCCGTCCGGAGCCTGACGCTGACCCGGATCGCCGACGCCCGCGTGGAGACGGACGCCTGGCCGACCGCCGAACTGTCCTCCACCTCGGCCGAGCGCGCTTCGGCGATGGCCGCGAGCAGAAGCGACTTCCTGCTCCTGCTGGACGGCGGGCGCCCCGTCGAGTGGCTGCCCCGCTCCGGCAAGGGCGACTACTCCGAGTCCGGGTTCCCCGTGCTGAACCCGATGGGTCCGGAGCACTCCCTCTACGACGCCCTCGACGCGATGCTGTCCAGCAACACCGGCATGGTGGTCGTGACCGACGCCGACGGAGGTTTCCGGGGCACGCTGAGCCTGGAGTCCGTCCACAGCGGCTCGGCCGGACCGAGCCGGGCCAGCGCAGCATCGGTGGCCGACCGCACCGGGGAGCAGTGATGGCCACCCTCGCCCCGCAGCGGACCACACCACCCCCGAACGCGCCCGTGAGCCGGTCCCGCGGCGGGCTCCTCCGGCTGGTCGGCATGCCCGCCGCACTCCTGGCCGTGCTGGCCGCCCTGTACATGTACATCGGCGCACAGGAACTGGACCGGATCGAGAGCCGCAGCCTCAACGCCGAGTACCTGCTCAGCCGGACCGTCCAGCACCTGACCCTGAGCGCCGTGGTGGTGGTCCTCATCCTCGCGGTGGCGATACCGCTGGGGATCCTGCTCACCCGGCCCGCGGCCCGCCGGTTCTCCGGGCCCCTCCTGGCCCTCGCCAACATCGGCCAGGCTACCCCGACCATCGGCCTCATCGTTCTCTTCGCCGTGGTCTTCGTGGACTGGGACGTGCAGACCATCGTGGTCGTGGCGGTGTGGCTCTACGGAATCCTCCCGGTCCTGCGCAACACGATGGTGGGCCTGGACCAGGTGGACCGGTCCGTCATCGAGTCGGCCCGCGGCATGGGCATGACACGCGCGCGGGCCCTGATGTCCGTCGAACTCCCCCTCGCGATCCCGGTCATGCTCTCCGGCATCCGGACCGCCCTGGTGATCACGGTCGGCACGGTCGCCCTCGCCACCTTCATCGGCGCGGGCGGGCTCGGCGACGTGATCTCGAACGGCATCGCCTCCAGCCGCGACACGGTCCTGCTGACCGGGAGCGTCCTGGTGGCCGTCCTGGCCCTGTTCATCGACTGGCTCGCCGGGCTGGTCGAGGACACCCTGCGCCCGCGCGGCGTGTGAGACCCACCTGGAAGGGAGCACCACCGTGAGAACACACGAACCGCGCCGGGCACGCCGGACACGCCGCGCGTCCGGGTCCGCCGGCCCGCTCGCCGCAGTCGTCGCCGTCGTCCTGGCCGCGGGCGCCTGCG
>NZ_BAAGZJ010000095.1:0-29894 GCF_054778635.1 Nocardiopsis nanhaiensis | reverse complement strand
ACCCGCCGTCGTAGCGGAGCGGGTCAAGGTGGAGCGCCGTTGACGCGCGAAGCGCTCGATGGCGACGACCTTGAGGCGCGCAGCGGAGACGGCCACAATCACGCGGCGGGAAAGGAGGACACCCCAGCCAACAGGGCGACCCCCACCAGCGAGGGCACCTCAACCCAGCGAGGGCACCTCAACCCAGCGAGGGCACCTCAACCCAGCGAGGGCACCTCAACCCAGCGAGAGCACCCCAAAGCCAACAGGGCAATCCCAACCAGAGCAGGCAACCCCTAGCCTCTAGAGCAGACAGCCCCCTGCAACAGGGAAACTTCCAGCCCCGTGCTTCAATCACTTACCCCCAGCCCAGACCTCCCCACACATCACACTGGCTCTGGCGGGGGCCGTCTGGAGTACAATCCCCTCCCGTCTGCTTAACCGGTTCAGCACGACGTGGTTCATCAAGGCTTGTGTTGAGGAGAATTCTGTGGGGGCTCTGATGCGGCGTCCGACCATCATGGACATCGCCAAAGCAGCGGGGGTGTCCAAGGGGGCGGTCTCATACGCACTCAACGGACGCCCGGGGGTTTCCGAACAGACCCGGAAGCGGATCCTGGACATCGCCCATGATCTCGGCTGGGCACCCAGTAATCCGGCCCGGGCCCTGTCGCCTGGCGGGAGGGTCGGCGCGATCGGACTGGTGGTGGACCGGCCCGCGCGGTCGCTCGGGGTCGAGCCGTTCTTCATGCAGCTGGTCTCCGGCATTGAGACGGAGCTCGCCGCCTCTGGCGTGGACCTGTTGCTCCAGGTCACCGAAGACACGGGTGCCGAGATCGCGGTCTACCGCCGCTGGGCCGCGGAACGCCGGGTGGACGGGGTGATCATGGTCGACCTGTGCGTTGAGGACCCCCGCCCCGCGGTCGTCCGTGAACTGGACCTGCCCGCCGTCTTCCTGGGTGGCCCCGACGCCGGGGGGTTGCCGTGCCTGTACACCGACGACGCCTCCTCGGTCCGCGAGGTGGTCCACTATCTCGCCGCGCTCGGCCACCGGCGGGTCGTGCGGGTCGCGGGGCCGGAGGAGTTCGTCCACACCCGGACCCGCGCCGACGCCTTCCTGCGGGCCGCTGCCGAAGTGGGCCTGGACAGCGCCTATTCGGTGCACGCCGACTACACGGGTGAGGCGGGTGCCCGCACGACCCGGCGCCTGCTCGCCTCGGGTGACCGGCCCACTGCGCTGGTCTACGACAACGACCTGATGGCCGTGGCCGGTCTCGGGGTGGCGTCGGAGATGGGCGTCGACGTCCCCAAACAGCTGTCGATCGTCGCCTGGGACGACTCGGCCCTCTGCCGTCTGGTGCGCCCCTCACTGACGGCGATCAGCCGGGATGTCGTCGCCCACGGCCGCCAAGTGGCCGCGATGCTCGGCCGGCTGCTGTCGGGTGAACGGGTGGAGAGCGAGGAGTCCTCGGCCGGTGAGATGCAGCCGAGGGGCAGCACCGGCCCACACGCCTCCGCGGCCGTAACTGCTGTTACAAGCGAATAACAGCGAAGTGTCGGGGATTGACGCGGTTCATCGGTCCGTGTTGTTGTTAATCTCACTTACCCGGTTCAGCAACGGCCCCTTGCGCTCGCTATTGGGAGCGCTCCCAGTTTTCCGATACAGGAATCCGCTTCCCCCCATCTGAGGGGCCGACCGGGTGGAAGGAGGAGTCGAGATGAGATCTCTGAGGCTTCCCGCTGTCCTTGCAGCGTTGGCGCTGGTTGCCACCGCCTGCACGGACGAAGGCGGTGAGGCGGGCGACGGTGGTTACCCGCGCGACGAGACGCTGTACACGACGGGAACCGCGTGGGACCCCCCGACCAGCTGGAACCCCATGATGCGGGGTAACTTCGCCGTGGGGACGATCGGCTTGGTGTACGAGTCGCTCTTCCACTACGACCCGGAAGAGGGTGAGTACGAGCACTGGCTCGCCGAGAGCGACGACTGGCCGGACGAGAGCACCCACGTCATCAACCTGCGCGAGGGCGTCACCTGGAGCGACGGTGAACCCTTCGTCGCCCAGGACGTGATCACCACTCTCGAATTGGCCGAAGTGGACGGCGTCCCCTACAGCCACGTCTGGGACTACATCGAGACCGCCGAGGCCACCGACGACCACACCGTCACGGTGACCTTCTCGGATGACCGTCCGCAGCAGTGGATGAACTGGGCCTACGGCAACCCGATCCTCCCGGACCACATCTGGTCCGAGATGGACGACACCCAGGTCACCGAAAGCCCCAACGAGGAGCCGGTCGGCACGGGCTCCTACGTCTACGAGTCCCACGACGACGAGCGTATGGTCTGGGAGCGCAACGACGACTGGTGGGGTACGGACGCACTCGACCTCTCCATGGACGCCCGCTACATCGTCGACATCGTCAACGCCTCCAACGAAGTCACCTTGGGCATGCTCACCCAGCACGAGGTGGACCTGTCCAACAACTTCCTGCCCGGCATCGACCAGGTGCTGGACAGCGACGAGGAGATCATCAGCTTCTACGACGGCCCGCCCTACATGCGCAGCGCCAACACCGCGTGGCTGGTCCCCAACCACGAGGTGGAACCGCTCGACGACCCCGAGTTCCGCCGAGCGCTGGCCCACGCGATCGACCTCGAACAGATCATCGAGGGCCCCTTCTCCAACCTCGTCGAGCCCGCCAACCCCACCGGTCTGATGCCCGAGTGGGACGAGTACGTCGACCACGATCTGGTCGAGGACGAGGGCTACACGCACAACATGGACGAGGCCGTGGCCATCCTGGAGGAAGCCGGCTACGTCGATGAGAGCGGCGACGGTTACGTCGAGACCCCTGACGGCGACCCCATCGAGCTGACCCTGGAGGTTCCCTCGGGTTGGACCGACTGGATGGAGTCCGCCCGGCTCATCGCCGAGCACGCCCAGGAGGTCGGGATCAACATCACCGACGAGACCCCCGACGCCGAGCTGGTCGACTCCAACCGCAACTCCGGCGAGTACGACCTGGTGATCAACAACGCCCGCCAGCTGAGCAATACGCCGTGGACGTACTACGAGTACCTGTTCCAGTTGCCGATTCAGGAAGAGCAGACCACGGTCAACTTCCACCGGTACGAGAACGAGGAGGCCTGGTCGCTCACCGAGCAGCTCGCAGCGGTTCCCGCCGAGGACACCGAGGGAATCGCCGCCGCCACCTCCGATCTCCAAGAGATCTTCCTGGAGGAGCTGCCGGTCATCCCGCTCTGGTACAACGGCCAATGGGCGCAGGCCAGCACCGCCAACTGGACCAACTGGCCCAGTGAGCACGACGACACGCCCAATACTCCCAATGTCCTCTGGGAGGGCTGGTACGAGATGGGCTTCATCCACACACTCGCGGAGATCGAGCGGGCCGACTAGCCGACTAGGGGTCGCCAGGAGCGCTTCCAGCCAGGAACCGCTCCAGCTCCCCCTCCACCCCCGGTGGGGCACCGATCCGGTGCCCCACCGGGGATCTCGACCGCTCGACGCCGTCACCTGGAGGAACGTGTGTGGCGCTACATCGGACGTAAGTCCTTCATCTACCTGCTGACGTTCATCGTCGCGGTCACCATCAACTGGATGATTCCCCGCTTCATGCCGGGCGACCCGGTGCGGAGCATGCTCAACCGCGCGGCCATCGACGATCCGGACGCGATGGCCCGGATGACCACCTACTACAACGAGCTCTTCGCCCTCGACCGCCCCCTGTACGAGCAGTACCTCAGCTTCTGGGCCGGTCTGTTCCGGGGAGACCTGGGCATCAGCGTGATGTTCTACCCGCAGGAGGTCACCGACGTCATCCTGCGGCACGTCCCCTACACGCTGGCGCTGCTGCTCCCCGTCATCATGCTCAGCTGGATCATCGGCAACCGCTTCGGCGCCTTCGCCGCCCGCAACAAGGTCCTGGACAACTCGCTCCTGCCGCTCGGCTACATCCTGACCGCCACGCCCTACATGTGGCTGGCGCTCCTCATGGCCTGGACCTTGGGCATCGTGGCCGGGATCTTCCCGACCGCGGGCGGGTACAGCATGGCGTTGCGGCCCGACTTCACCTGGCAGTTCATCTCCAGCCTGATCACCCACTGGTTCCTGCCGTTCCTCTCCATGTTCATCGTGGCTCTGGGCGGCTGGGCGATCGGTATGCGGAACCTGATCATCTACGAGCTGGAAGCGGACTACTCCAACTACCTCAAGGCACTGGGTGCGCCCCGCCGACTGATCCGCCGCTACGCCTTCCGGAACGCGATGCTTCCGCAGATCACCGGTCTGGCCGTGCAGCTGGGCACCATCATCACCGGTGCGCTGCTCACCGAGATCGTCTTCAACTACCCCGGCCTCGGAACCCTGGTCCTCAACTCCCTGAACAACCGCGACTTCTTCCTGTTGCAGGGGATCTTCCTCTTCGTGGTCGTCGGCGTGCTGATCGCCAACTTCATCATCGACATCATCTACGTCCTGGTCGACCCGCGTACGCGCGTGCAGATGACGGGAGGCGCGTCATGACCAACGTCCCCGCAGCGCCGGGGGCCGCCGACTCGGGCGCGGCCCCTGAACCGACGGGTGAGCGCAAGGTCCACGAGACCCTGCACTTCGCCCGGCGCAACCCCAAGTTCCTCATCGGGCTGAGCATCGTCACCGGCTTCCTACTGCTTGGCATCTTCGGCCCGATGTTCGTCGACCACGGCCCCAACGAGTACGTCGGCCCGCAGATGCAGCCGCCCAGCGGCGAGCACTGGCTCGGCACCACCACGTTCGGCCAGGACGTGTGGGCGCAGTTCGTCTACGGGGTACGGGCCACGTTCCTGATCGGTGCCCTCGGCGGCGGCGTCGCCTTCGTCATCGGCACCACCATCGGGTTCGTCGCCGGGTACAAGGGCGGGATCATCGACGAGATCCTCAACATGATCACCAACGTCGTGCTGGTCCTGCCCGCGCTGGTCGTGCTGATCATCGCGGTCGCCTACCTGGAGGTGCGCGGCATCTTCGTGCAGGGTCTCTTCATCGGTCTGACCTCCTGGCCCTGGGCGGCCCGGGCGGTCCGTTCCCAGACCCTGTCCCTGGCCACCCGCGACTTCGTGGACCTGGCCCGCCTGAGCGGTCGGCGCACGTGGCGGATCATCACGTTCGAGGTCGCCCCGAACATGAGCTCCTACCTCATGATGTCGTTCATCCTGCTGTTCGGCGGTGCCGTGCTCATCGCCGCCGGGCTCGACTTCATCGGACTGGGCCCGTCCGGAGGGACCTCACTGGGCCTGATGTTGGAGAGCGCGGTCCAGTGGAGTGCCCTGCAGCTCGGCATGTGGTGGTGGTTCATTCCGCCCGGGGCGGGGATCACCGCGATCGTCGGCTTCATGTACATCCTCAACGTCGGGTTGGACGAGATCTTCAACCCCAAGCTGCGGGAGCTCTAATGACCCTGCGCGTCAACGACCTGAAGGTCTATTACCAGACCCTGCGCGGGGACGTCCACGCCATCGACGGTGTGAGCTTCGACCTCGCCGACGGGGAGATCATGGGCCTGGCCGGGGAGTCCGGCTGCGGCAAGACCACCCTCGGCAAGAGCCTGATCCGCCTGGACAACCGGATGCGGCACGTGGAGGGCGCCGTCGAGCTGGACGGCGACAAGCTGCCCATCGCCGACGACAACGCCATGAACCGGTACCGGTACCACGAGATCTCGCTCATCCCGCAGTACGCGATGAGCGCCCTCAACCCCACCCGCAAGATCGGGCGGATGATCAAGGAGCTGCTGCGCTCCCGCGGGGTGCGGCCGTCCACCGTCGCCGACGAGCTGAACCGCAGGCTGGAGCTGGTCGGCCTGGACCCCGAAGTGCTCGACCGGTTCCCGATCGAGCTGTCCGGCGGTATGAAGCAGCGCGTGGTCATGGTGATGTCCACCCTCCTCGACCCCGCCCTGCTCATCGCGGACGAGGCGACGTCGGCGCTGGACGTGTCCACCCAGCGGTCGGTGGTGGAGTCCATGGTGGAGTTCCGGGACCGCGGGTTCGTCAAGAGCATGATCTTCGTGACCCACGACATCTCGCTCGTCTACCAGATGGCCGACACGGTCATGGTGATGTACGCGGGCCGCGTCGCGGAGAAGGCGCCCGCCAGCAAGATCATCAACGACCCGCAGCATCCCTACTCCAAGATGCTCATCGGTGCCCTGCCGGAGGTGGGGACCACCTCCGAAACCCGTCTGGAGGGTATCCCGGGCACCCCGCCCGGCCTGCTCAAACCGCCCAGCGGCTGCCGGTTCAAGGACCGGTGCCCCATCGCTTCGGACGAGTGCTCGGAGACACCGCCGCTGGTGGAGATCGATCCCGGCCACTGGGCCGCCTGCTGGAAGACGGGGAGGTAGCGCCGTGCTGGAACTGAGCCATGTGCACAAGGTGTACCGGGTGGGCGCGTTCGGCGGCGGGAAACTGCGCGCGGTGCGGGACGTGAACCTGGTGGTGGAGCCCGGTGAGGTGGTGTCGCTGATCGGGGAGTCCGGCAGCGGGAAGAGCACCATCGGCAAGATGGTGCTCGGCCTGACCAAGCCCACTGCCGGAAGCATCGTCTTCGAGGGCGAGGACGTCTCCCGGGTGCGGGGCTTCAAGGCCAAGAAGGAGTACTACCGCCACGTGCAGGGTGTCTTCCAGGACCCCTTCAGCTCCTTCAACCCCATCTTCAAGGCGGACCGGGTCTTCGAGATGATCCGCGCCTCGTACTTCCCGGGGGTGTCCGACGCCGACTGGAAGCAGAAGGTGCTGGACGCGATCGGAACGGTCCGCCTGGACCCCGACAACGTCCTCAACAAGTACCCGCACCAGCTGAGCGGCGGACAGCTGCAGCGGCTGCTCATCGCCCGAGCGCTGCTGCTCGACATCCGCCTCCTGGTGGCTGACGAGATCATCAGCATGCTGGACGCCTCCACCCGCATCGACGTGCTCAACCTGCTCGCCGACCTCAAGGAGCGCGGCCTCGGCATCCTCTTCGTCACGCACGACCTCTCGTTGGGCAACTACGTGAGCGACCGGTCGGTGATCCTGCACAGGGGCGCCATCGCGGAGATGGGCCCCACCGCCCGCGTGTTCGAGAACCCGCTCCACCCCTACAGCCGCCACCTGCTCTCCTGCGTACCCCAGCTGCACCGGGCCTGGTCCGAGGTGGACGCCGAACTGGCGGCCAACCCACCGAACGACGTCGAGTTGCCGGAGGCCGTCGAGGGAGACGTCTCCGCACCGCTCATCGAGGCCGAGGAGGGACACTTCGTCGGCATCGACCAGAGCTGAGCAGGTCCCGGAGAAACAGACCCCCATGAGGAAGCGAGCGCGCATGACCGCCTGGTTCGACCTGCACGACGGCTGGACCCTGGCCGCGGTGCCCCACGAGGGCGCCCTGCCGGACCCGGCCGCCGCGGTGGGGGAGGTCCGGGCCTCCGTGCCGGGCTGCGTCCACACGGACCTGCTCGACGAGGGCCTGATCGAGGATCCCTACCTCGACGACAACGAGAACCGGCTGGGCTGGATCGGGAGGACGGACTGGAGGTACACGCGGTCACTGGCCCGAGAGGCCGAGGCGCTGGGCGCCCGGGAGGGTGCCGGAGCCGAACGGGTGGACCTGGTCTGCGAGGGTCTGGACACCGTCGCGGAGGTCCGGGTCGGCGGTCGCGGAGTGGGCCGGTCGGCCAACATGCACCGCTCCTACCGCTTCGACGTCACTGAGGCGCTTGGAGAGGGCGGTGAAGACCCCGCCCTCGAAGTGGAGTTCTCCTCGCCCTACCGGTACGCCGAGGCGAACAAGGAGAGCCTGGGCGCGCTCCCCGGCGCCTACGACGAGCCGTACCAGTACATCCGCAAGATGGCGTGCAACTTCGGCTGGGACTGGGGGCCGACCGTGGTCACCTCGGGGATCTGGCGGCCGATCCGGTTGCACGCGTGGTCGACGGCGCGGCTGTCCTCGGTCCGGCCGCTGGTGTCGGTGTCCGAGGACGGCGCGCTGGCCAAGGTCAGCCTGCGGGTGGAGCTGGAGCGGACAGGGGGAGGGGCGCACGCCGCCCTGACCCTGGCCGCATCGGTCGCCGGCGTCGCCACCACCGCCACCGTGGCGTCGGGGGAGACGCACGCGGACTTGGAGATCGTGGTCGCCGACCCCGAGCTGTGGTGGCCGCGCGGCCACGGAGACCAGCCCCTCCACGGCGTGGAAGTGGAGTTGTCCGCGGCAGGAAGCACGCTCGACACCTGGCGGCGCCGGATCGGCTTCCGCAGCGTGGCGGTGCACAGTGAGCCGGACGAGAGCGGGGCCGCCTTCGCGCTCCGAGTCAACGGCCGGGACATCCTGGTGAAGGGCGCCAACTGGATCCCCGACGACACCTTCCCGAGCAGGGTGGGCCGGGACCGCTACCGCGAACGCATCGACCAGGCGTGTGACGCGGGGATGAACCTGCTGCGCGTCTGGGGCGGCGGGATCTACGAGTCAGAGGACTTCTACGAGCTCTGCTCCGAGCGGGGGGTCCTCGTCTGGCAGGACTTCCTCTTCGCCTGCGCCGCCTACCCCGAGGAAGAGCCCTTGGCATCGGAGGTCGAGGCCGAGGCGCGCGAGGCGGTCGTACGGCTCGCCCCGCACGCCTCGCTGGCGGTGTGGTGCGGGAACAACGAGAACATCTGGGGACACGAGGACTGGGGCTGGAAGCCGGAGCTCGGCGACCGGACCTGGGGCGCCGGATACTACCTGGACGTGCTGCCGCGCGTGGTCTCCGAGCTCGACCCCACCCGTTCCTACTGGCCGGGAAGTCCGTACTCGGAGGGGGAGGGGATCCACCCCAACGACGCGGCACACGGCACCATGCACCTCTGGGACGTGTGGAACGAGGTCGACTACACGGTCTACCGGGAGCACAGGCCCCGGTTCGCCGCCGAGTTCGGGTACCAGGCACCGCCCACCCACGCCACGCTGCGCGGTTCGGTGTCGGATGATCCGCTGGCCCCGACCTCGCCGGGCGTGCTGCACCACCAGAAGGCGATCGACGGCAACGGCAAGCTCGCGCGCGGGCTCGCCGCGCACTTCGGCGACCGCGAGTGGGGCTACGAAGACTGGCACTACCTCACCCAGGTGAACCAGGCGCGGGCGCTCACCGTGGGCATCGAGCACTTCCGTTCCACCTGGCCGTACTGCACGGGCACGGTGATGTGGCAGATCAACGACTGCTGGCCGGTCACGTCGTGGGCGGCCGTGGACGGAGCGGGCAGGCCCAAACCCCTGTGGTACGCGCTGCGCCGCGTCTACGCCGACCGGGTGGCGACCGTTCAGCCCACCGTCGGCGGCGGGCTCACGGTGGTCCTGGGCAACGACACGGACGAGGAGTGGACGGCGGAGGTGACGGTGGCCCGCCGGGACACGGTCACGGGGCGTGCGCTGTCCGCTTCGTCACACCCGGTTCAGGTGCCCTCGCGCGGGGCGCTGCGGGTCCCGGTGCCTGCGGGGGTCGCCCGGCCCGGGATCGCCGCCCGTGAGGTGCTGACGGTCGACGGCGCGGGAGAGCGGGCTTGGTGGTTCTTCTCCCGGGACCGGGACATGGACTACCAAAAACCGGAATTTGTCGGGGAAACAGCCACGGAAGGTGCCGATTTGCGGGTGAAGGTTCACGCCCGCGTCCTGTTGCGGGATCTGGTCCTGAACGTCGACAGGCTCGATCCCAAAGCACGTGTGGACAGTGCTCTGGTGACGCTGTTGCCCGGTGAGTCCCACACGTTCACCGTACGCGGCGGTGCCCGGCTGGATCCGGGGGCGGTCACGGCGCCACCGGTGCTGAAGTGCGTCAACGATGCACTGTTGGCCTCAGTGTGATCGCGTCGTAACACTCCGGGGTCCGACACGCGCGTTTCAGGCGTTCCCCGCCCGGTCCACCGGTATTCCGCGGCGGGCCGTGCGGGTTGCCACACTGATAGCCCTCGCCAGCGGGCCTGCCTGTGATACGTTCAGGGTGATTGTTAGTCGTTGAATTTCGCAGTTGGTGTCTTGCCCGCGGAGTTTGTGACCGGCGGGCGGTTTCTCTTGGAGTCGGCTCGCGGCAATTTTCGGGCGTGTGAGTATGCGTCCGTGTACACCGAGCTGAAGGAGAAAACATGGCTCAGGGAACTGTGAAGTGGTTCAACGGCGAGAAGGGCTTCGGCTTCATCTCCCCCGACGACGGTGGCCCCGACGCCTTCGTTCACTACAGCGCCATCCAGGGCACGGGCTTCCGTAACCTGGAGGAGAACCAGCGCGTGGAGTTCGAGATCGTCGCTGGCACCCGCGGCCCGCAGGCCGAGAACGTCGTCGGTATCTAAGACCGCTAAGACGTAGCGTCGCCACCCCTTGCAGGCGTGGACCACGCTGAACGCCCCCGGAGGGTTCCACCTTCCGGGGGCGTTCGTGTGTCTGGGGGCTTACGCCCCCATGCTGATCAGGCTTCCAACAGGGCCCGGGTGCGCTCGCGGACCTCGGAGGTGTCCAGCCCGCGCACGGTGACGGTGGTCCGGCGCCGCAGGGCGTCGTCGACGGTTACCGCCCACTCGCGGTCGCGGGCGAACAGCACCTGTGCCCAGATGTCCGGGCCGTCGGGGTGGATCCGCTCACCGAGCGAGGGCTCGGCGCGGACCATGCTGGCGATGTCCATGGCCAGGCTTCCGTAGTGCGAGGCCAGGTGGCGGGCGACCAGCGGGTCCAGCCGGGTGCCGGGCTCCCTGTCGATGATGAGGCGCTGGGTGACCGCGTCCGGGCTGGCCAGACCGGGCAGGGGGACGGTCTCGAGGGGGTCCGCCATGTCCTCGGACAGCGGGACCGCGGACACCTTCCGGAGCTCCTCCAGGACGGTCCGGCCGATGTGCCGGTAGGTCGTCCACTTGCCGCCGGCCACCGAGAGCATCCCGCCGCGGCCCTGGGAGACGACGGTCTCCCGCTTGGCAGAGCTCGTGCCGCCCGGACCGCCGGGGAGGACGCGCAACCCGGCGAACGAGTAGGTCATGTTGTCGCGGTCCAGGTAGGACGGGTCGATGCCCATCGCCGCCTCACCCAGGATCTGGTCGACGTCGGAGGACAGCACGCCCACATCGGCGGGGTCGCCCTCATAAGCCTCGTCCGTGGTGCCCAGGAGCAGCTGGCCCTCCCACGGGATGGCGAAGGAGACGCGGTACTTGTCCACCGGGATGGTGAGTGCGGCCCGCCACGGTTCCGGAGTGCGCATGACCAGGTGGGCGCCCTTGGACAGGCGCACGCTGGGTGCGGCCTCCGGGTCCTCCAGCCGGCGCAGGCGGTCCACCCAAGGACCGGTCGCGTTGAGGACCAGTCGCGAGTCGATTCCGAATTCGCCCCCGTCCACGCGGTCGCGCAGGTCCGCGCCGGTCACCCGTCCCCGTGTGGTGCGCAGTCCCTGGACCTCGGCGTGGTTGAGCACTACGGCGCCGGCGTCGGCCGCGGCGCGCACCGTCATGACCGCCATGCGGCTGTCGTTCATCTGGTGGTCGCTGTAGGCGGCGACGGACTTCAGGCCGTCGGTGCGCAGGCCGGGAGCCAGGCGCTTGGCCTGGCGGGGTGAGAGCAGGCGGCCCATCCCGTCGCCGAAGGCGGACAGCGCCGAGTACAGGAAGACCCCCGCGCCCATCTTCGCGGCGCCGTGCGGCCCGCCCGAGTAGATCGGCACGAGGAAGGGCCGGTGGTTGACCAGGTGCGGGGCCACTTCGGAGGCGAGCGAACGCCGCTCCTTGTGGTTCTCCGCGACCAAGCGCACGTTGCCGGTCTGGAGGTAGCGCAGGCCTCCGTGTACAAGCTTGGAGGAGGCGCTGGAGGTGGCGCCCGCGAAGTCGCCCGCGTCGACCATGGCCACCCGAAGGCCAGCCTGGGTTGCGGTCCAGGCGACGGACGTGCCGAGGATCCCGCCGCCGATCACGAGGAGGTCGAAGGTGCCCCGGGTGAGTTCCTCACGCGTGTGCGCGCGGGAGGTGGAAGCGTCACTGCGGTGGGCGCTGGCGGTCATGGCTGGTGCTCCGTCCGTTGGGGAGGGATGGCGTTCGTCGCGCGTACCCGCTCCACTTTTCGGGTGGCTGTCGTACGCATAATACGACAATGCCGAACGTTGGTGAAGGTCCCCCGTCTCGATGGAGGCAGTTGGGCCACGTATGGCGCGAAGGATGCGGGGAGAGATTGGCTCGGTGTTACGTACAGGCGTTGGAGTGTGCCCTGTTGTAACTGAGGTGCGTCATTGTCGTACGAGAGTCGCAATGAGAAAGGCGCCCTCCACATCCGCACGGGGGAGTGGAGGGCGCCCTCAGGGCGGCCTGGGGCCGGTCAGCCTCCGAAGCCCGTCAGGTGCCAGATCCAGGCGCCGATCACACCGCCCAGGATGGGACCGACCACGGGGATCCACGCGTAGCCCCAGTCGGACGTGCCCTTGCCCGGGATGGGCAGCAGCGCGTGCGCGATACGCGGTCCCAGGTCGCGGGCCGGGTTGATGGCGTACCCGGTGGGGCCGCCGAGGGAGAGGCCGATCGCGAACACCAGCAGACCCACCAGCAGCGGGGCGATGCCGGTGGCGAACAGGGCGGACAGGTCGGCATCGCCGGGCGAGACCGCACCCTCGTTGGCGCCGATGCCGAGGATGCCCAGCACGAGCATCGCGGTACCGATGACCTCCGTGGTGAGGTTGGCGACGGGGTGGCGGACCCCGGGGGCGGTGCTGAAGACCCCGAGCTTGGTGTCGGGCTCCTCGGTGTGCTTCCAGTGCGCGAAGTAGGCCAGGTAGACGAGGCAGGCGCCGGTGAAGGCCCCGACCATCTGCGCTCCGATGTAACCGGGCACCAGCGGCCACTCGAACTCGCCGATGCTGGCCAGGCCCAGCGTCACCGCGGGGTTGATGTGGGCGCCGCTGGTGGTGCCGACGACGTAGACGGCCATGGCGACCGCCATACCCCAGCCGAACGTCACCACGATCCAGCCCGCTTGGAAGGCCTTGGACCGGGCGAGGGAGACACCGGCGACGACACCGCCGCCGAGGAGGACGAGGATCGCCGTACCGACGAACTCTGCCAGATAGACCATGGGAACCTCCGCCCCCGAGGGGGCAGCTAGGTCACGGGCATAATTGGGACACGCCCGTCACAGCGAATGATGGGGAGGGGCACCGTGGTGTCCCGGGAACCGAACCCCAGGGGTCCCAGGTGGCACTAGTGCCCCTGGGGTTCGGTTGTTGGCGGGGCGCGCCCGCCTACTTGTCGTCCACGTGGGCGTCTTCGTGCTCGACCCAGTCGAGGGTGCGCTGCACGGCCTTGTTCCAGTTGTGGTATTCGCGCTCGCGGACCGAGGACTCCATCTTCGGGTTCCACTCGGCGGCCTTGTGCCAGTTGGCGCGCAGTGTCTCGATGTCGGGCCAGTAGCCCACGGCGAGGCCCGCCGCGTAGGCGGCGCCCAGGCACGTCGTCTCGGCGACCATCGGCCGGACGACCTCGGCGTCGAGGACGTCGGACAGGATCTGCATGAGCAGGTTGTCCGCCGTCATGCCGCCGTCGACCTTCAGTGTGGTCAGGTCGATCTGGGAGTCGGCGTTCATGGCGTCGACGACCTCACGGGTCTGCCATGCCGTGGCCTCCAGGACGGCGCGGGCGATATGGCCCTTGTTCACGTAGCCCGTCAGCCCGGCCATGACGCCGCGGGCGTCGCTGCGCCAGTGCGGGGCGAACAGGCCGGAGAAGGCGGGAACGATGTAGCAGCCGCCGTTGTCCTCCACCGTCCTGGCCAGGGTCTCGATCTCCGGTGCGCTCGAGATCAGGCCGATGTTGTCGCGCAGCCACTGCACCAGGGAGCCGGTGACCGCGATGGCACCCTCGAGCGCGTACACGGCGGGGGCGTCGCCGATCTTGTAGCCCAGGGTGGTGAGCAGCCCGTTATGCGAGGTCACGGGCTCCGTCCCGGTGTTCATCACCAGGAAGGTGCCGGTGCCGTACGTACCCTTGACGTCACCCGGGTCGAAGCAGGTCTGGCCGAACAGGGCGGCGTGCTGGTCGCCCAGGGAGGACGCCACGGGGGTCCCGGCGAGGTAGCCGCGGGACTCGCCGTACACCTCGGAGGAGGACCGGATCTCGGGAAGGAGGTTCGCCGGGATGTCCATGGCCTCGAGGATCTCGGGGTCCCACTCCAGGGTGGCCAGGTTCATCAGCATGGTGCGGCTGGCGTTGGTCACGTCGGTGACGTGGCGTCCGGTCAGCTGCCAGATGATCCACGTGTCCATGGTGCCGAACAGCAGCTCGCCGCGCTCGGCGCGCTCGCGCACCCCTTCGACGTTGTCGAGCAGCCAGCGGATCTTGGGCCCGGCGAAGTAGGTGGCCAGCGGCAGGCCGCACTTCTCCCGGAAGCGGTCCTGTCCCTCGGTCGCGCCGAGCTCGCGTACGAGGTCGTCGGTGCGGGTGTCCTGCCAGACGATGGCGTTGTGGACGGGCTCGCCGGTCTCCCGGTCCCACAGCACGGTGGTCTCGCGCTGGTTGGTGATGCCGACGGCGGCGACCTGGTCCGGGGTGATGTCGCTCTTCTGCAGGCACTCCTGGACGACCGCCTCGACGTTGGTCCAGATCTCCAGGGCGTCGTGCTCCACCCACCCCGGCTGCGGGAAGATCTGTCGGTGCTCTCGTTGGTCGACCGAGACGATGCGCCCGTCCTGGTCGAAGAGGATGCAGCGGCTCGACGTAGTGCCTTGGTCGATCGCGGCGATGTACTGCTGACTCATCGGTGCTCGCCTTCAGGTGGACGGCTGTGGGACGGGGGCGAAATCACGTGCATCGGCGGTTGACTCCGCACGGTGTACGACAATGACGTATGATTAGGCGATAGTTTCGACTGCATTTCCTCCCCATGTCAAGGCCGCGTGACGCAATCGTGTTGCGTGGATCACGTTACGCCGACGAGCCCAAGACACAAGGGAAGCTGAACACGTGGAAAGCGGCGCCCCACGGAAGGACGCGCGGCGGTGAGCGAACCGTCAGTAGGGGGTGACGCCCAGTTCGCGGGAGATGGCCCTGGCGGCGTCGCGCACGTAGGAGACCTGCTCCATGTCGGGCTTGCCCTCGTCACTGCGGAGCCGCTCGACGGCGCCGCGCACCCCGATGGCGCCGACGGTGACCCCGCGCCGGTCGCGGATGGGCGCCCCGATGGACACCTCGCCATCGACCAGTTCCTCGGCCTCCCAGCCCCACCCGTTGTCCCGGATGTCGGTCATCTGGCCTTCGAGGGTCGCCATGGACGTGACGGTGTGCCTGGTGAAGGAGGTGAGTTCGACGGGTGCGTCCGTCTCCACCGAGGCCACCTCCTCCGGGGCGGCCAGCGGGTCGAAAGCCATCAGGACCTTGCCGAGGGCGGTCGCGTGCAGCGGCAGCAGAGTGCCCACGTCCAAGGTCTGGCGGCTGGAGTCCGGGCGGAAGACGTGGTGCACGACCAGGACCTGGTGCTTGTGCAGCGTGCCTATGCGTACGCTCTCGCCGCTGCGTGAGGCGAGGGTGTCCGACCAGTTCAGCGCGCGGGTGCGCAGTTCGTTGCCGTCGAGGTACCGGGTTCCCAGGCTCAGCATGCCGCCGCCCAGGCGGTAGCGGCCCGATTCGGGGTCCTGTTCCACGAACCCGACGTGCTGCAGTGTGCGGAGGATCCCCAGGGCGGTGCCCTTCGGGAGCTCCAGTGAGCGGGAGATCTCCGCCAGGCTCAGCCCTCGGGCGCCACTGGCCAGGAGCCGGAGAATCGCGGCGGCGCGTTCGATGGACTGGATTCTTCCCGGCATTGCGGTGCTACCACTCTCTAGTACGACAATGTCATACGCCCGATGTTACTACGCGATGTGACGCGCAACACCTACCGGCCCCTCGACCCGCGCGGTCGGCCAAGTGTACCGACGGTCCATCCCTCTGACCTGCGAACCGATCCGGTCACACCCGCGACACGGCCCGAGCGATCGCCTTGGCCGCCTCCTCCGCGTCGCCGTCGGTGACCTCCAGGCGCATGACCAGCCGGATCCGTGAACCGCCGCCCAGGCCCCGGACCCCCTCCGCGGCGAAGGCCTCCACGTACCTCGCGGCCTCACCCTCGGGGGTGTCCACGAGCACCATGTTGGTCTGGGACCGGGCTGACAGTCCCGGAAGGCCGTCCACCTGGTCGGCCAGCCGGGCCGCGCGTGCGTGGTCCTCCACGACTCGCTCGCGGTGGTGGCGCAGGGCGTGCAGGGCGCCCGCGGCGATGATCCCGGCTTGGCGCATGCCCGCACCCAACAGCTTCCGGCCTCGCCGGGCCCGCCGGATCGTTTCGGTGTCGCCGGCAAGGGCGGAACCCACCGGTGCCCCGAGGCCCTTGGAGAAGCACACCGACACCGTGTCGAAGCCCTCGGCGACCTCGGTCGGGGAGGCCCGCAGGTGGGCGGCGGCGTTCCACAACCGTGCTCCGTCCAAGTGGGCGCGCAGGCCGTGGGCGTGCGCGAAACCGGTGACCCGCCGCTGTTCGGCCAGCGGCACCACCCGGCCGGTGAAGGTGTTCTCCAGCCACAGCAGCGCGGGGTCGGCCCTGTGCACGTTGCCGAGCCCGGTGATCCAGGACTCCAGCAGGTCCTGAGGAGGGAAGGGGTCCCCCGAGTACAGGCGGGGGAGTACCCGGGAGAGCACCACCGCGGCAGCCTGCTCGTCCCCGATCAGGTGGTGGTGTTCGTGGGCCCACACCTCCTCGCCGCTGCGGGTGGACACGTACAGCCCGAGCTGGTTGGCCATGTGGCCGGAGGGGACGTAGAGCGCGGCCTCGCGGCCCAGCAGGGCGGCGGTCTCCTCCTCCAGCGCGCGCACGGTCGGGTCCTCGCCGAACACGTCGTCGCCCACCTCGGCCTCGGCCATGGCCCGACGCATGTCGGGGGTCGGCTGGGTCAGGGTGTCCGAGCGCAGGTCGATCACGGCTGCTCCTCAGTGGCTGTGGTCTCCGTGGCTGTGGTGCCCGCACGACGATACTGGGCGCGGTCAGCGCCGGGGCGGGGCAGGGCATGGGAGAGGGCGCTCAGAGCCTCCAGGATCCGCTCCGTCTCCTTCTCCCCGAGCCGGCCGACCAGGATGCCTGAGAGCCTGTCGTGCCCGGCCCTGACCTCGTCGAGGGCCGCGCGGCCCGGCTCCGTGGCGGCGAGCAGCTTGGCCCGGCTGTGCTCGGGGTTGGGTAGGTACTCGGCCATGCTTTGGGACACGAGTTGGTCCGCGATGCGCTGCACGCTCTGCCGGGTGGTTCCCAGCCCGCGGGCCACCTCGGACACGGTCACGGGATCTGGGTGTACCGCGTCGAGGACCTGCCACCGGGAGGCGGTCAGGCCCGCGGCGAGGGCCAGCGCCTCGGTGTGGGACCGGAGCCGGCCGTGCAGCCGGTCGGCTGTATGCGCCGCTCTCGTGAACGCTCTGTCACCGGGTTCCACCGCCTAGGCCTCCTCCAAGAGGGTGAGATAGGCGTCCGTTTCGTGGAGCGCGTGGAGCCGGTACCAGGCGTCCAGTGCCCGCGGGCTGAAGGCGTCGAGCTTGCCGAAGACCTCGCGGGCGAATTCGACGGCGGCGGTGGGCCCAGCGGTGACGAGGTCCTCATCGGTGACCGCCAGCGCGGACCGGTACCTGTGCCCGCCCTGGTAGCCGGTGCCGAGAAGGTATTCGGGCGCAGCACTGGTGTGGTCCCGGAAATCGAGCAGCCCTTCGCGGGCCAGCCCCGCCGTGGCCCCCGAGATCGCGGCCACGGGGACCCCGGAGTCGAGGAAGATGCCAGCCGCCGACGCCATGGGCGCCATGGCCTCCGGCGCGGTGTCCCATGCGGGGGAGCCCGGGAGGACGAGCATCGCGCTGCTGGAGGGCTGGAGCTGGGGGAGTGTGATGTCGGGCAGGACGGTCACGCCGCCCAGGGTGGTGACGGGCGCTCCGGTCAGCCCCACGGTCACCACTTCGTGCCCGCTGGAGCCCTGGCCGTCGAGGCCCGCGCGGACGTGGGCGACCGCGTGCCCCACCTCCCAGTCGGCCAGCTGGTCGTAGACGGCGAGGTGGACGGTCTTGCGCGGCTCAGCGTTCATGGCACGAGGCTGAACCGTTGACAACACGTTGTCAATGACGGGGTCCGGCCATGGGATTTTCTTGGGCCTGTGACCTGCGTCTCCATCACAGAAGCTCACTTGGGCGTTCACAGGACCTCACAAATGGTATTACCATTCTCGGGGTCCGGTCCAAGACCAGGTCAAAGGCGTGTTTCGACACGGCCAAGCACTGCCCCGTCCACTGGAAGGCTCCGTCGTGGAGAACTTCGAACCCGTCTACGGCACGGGTCCCCTGCTCGGGATCGCGGCGGGCGCCATCGCCCTCCTGCTGTTCCTGATCATCCGCTTCAAGATGCACGCGTTCATCGCGCTCGTCCTGGTCAGCGTGCTGACCGCGCTCGCGTCCGGGATCCCCGTCGACGGGGTGGTCCCCACGCTCCTCGACGGGTTCGGCGGCACACTCGCCAACGTGGCCCTCCTCGTGGGCCTGGGCGTGATGATCGGCCGCATGCTCGAGGTCACCGGCGGTGCCGCGGTCCTCGCAGGTGCGCTCATCAAGCTGTTCGGGGAGAAGCGCGCCCCGTTGGCCCTCGGAGTGGCCTCACTGATCTTCGGTTTCCCGATCTTCTTCGACGTCGGGCTCATCGTGATGCTCCCGATCGTCTTCAGCGTGGCCCGCCGCGTAGGCGGATCCGTGCTGCTGTACGCCCTGCCGACAGCAGGCGCGTTCGCGGTCATGCACGCTTTCGTGCCGCCGCACCCCGGCCCGGTCACCGCCGCTGTCGAGATCGGTGCGGACATGGGCCTGACCCTGCTGGTCGGCATCGTCCTGGCCATCCCCACCTGGTATCTGGCCAGCTACCTGTTCGGACTCTGGGCCGGCAAGCGCTTCGAGCTCCCCGTTCCGGACGACATCATGTCCAACGGAGATGTCAAGCACGAGGACCCGCCGCGCCTGACCACGGTCGTCAGCATCCTGCTCCTGCCGATGCTGCTCATCTTCGCCAACACCGGCACGAGCACCCTCACCGAGACCGGAGTACTCTCCGGCGACGCCGTCTGGGTGCAGTCGCTCCAGCTCATCGGTGACACTCCCATCGCCCTGCTCATCACCGTGCTCTACGCGATGGTCGTGCTCAGCCGAGGCCGGTTCACCCGGCAGCGGGTCGAGGAGATCGTGGGCGGCGCGCTCGGCCCCGTCTGCGGCATCATCCTCATCACCGGTGCCGGCGGAATGTTCGGCGGGGTTCTCCAATCCAGCGGGATCGGTGACGCCCTCGCCGAAAGCCTGGACTCCACGGGCATGCCGGTCATCGTTGCGGCGTTCGTCATCGCTCTCGCACTGCGCGTCGCCCAGGGTTCGGCCACGGTCGCCATCACCACGGCCGCCGGATTGATCGCCCCCGCGGTCCAGGCCAGCCCGGGTCTCAGCTCAATCGACCTGGCCCTGATCGTGATCGCCATCGCCTCCGGTGCCACAGCGCTCTCGCACGTCAACGACTCCGGGTTCTGGCTGGTCGGACGCTTCTTGGGGATGGACGTCAAGACCACGCTCATGACCTGGACCGTCATGGAGACACTGATCGGGTTCATCGGCTTCGGGCTCGCCTTCGGCCTCTACCTGATCCTGTAGCGCCCTGGCCGGGTCAGTGGGAGGGCGCGGACTCGTCGCTCCTCAGGGCGTCGGCGACCTCGGTGACGATCGCCCGCATCGCCGCCTCGGCCACGTCGGGCAGCCCGTCCCGGATGGCCTGTGCCACCGCCGTGTGCAGGCGCAGGGCCTCCGGGCGGGGGTTGTGCGGCATCAGGTCGTAGGAGGTGCGGCCGACCAGGACCTCGGTCACCACCTCCGCCAGGCCGGACAGCATCTCGTTGCCGGAAAGCTCCAGGATGCGGCGGTGAAAGGTGACGTCGAGCTCGAGGAAGGTCTCCAGCTCGCCGGCCCGCCCGGTCAGCGTCATCTGTTCGGCCACGACCACCAGCTGGGCCCGCTCGTCCGCGGGGCCGCGCTCGGCCGCCAACGCGGCGGCGCCAGGCTCCACGGCGGCACGGAGTTCGTTGAGGGAGCGCAGCTGTTCCATACGGCCGGCACCGGCCAGGCGCCAGCGGATCAGCTGGGGGTCGAAGACGCTCCAGTCGCGCTGCGGCCTGACCCGGATGCCGGTTCTGGGGCGGCTGACCGCCAGGCCCATCGACTCGAGGACCCGCACGGCCTCGCGGGCGACGGTACGGGAGACGCCGAACTCCTGTTCCAGACCTTGGAGCGTGAAGGTGTGACCGGTCGTGTACTCGCCGCCGGCGATAGCGGGGCCGAGCACCGCCAGCACTCGGTTGTGCAGCGTGCGGTGCGTGGGGGCCATCGTCTTCCCTCGAGCTTCCCGGGTTCTCGTGCTACGGCCGGATCCGGCCGGGGGTCAGGCTGAATCCTAGCTGGAATGATTGATACCACTATTGGTGGCGGCGTCGCGGTCGGCGGCGGGCCACGACACGGAGAGACCATGCACTTTGTCTTCATGGGCGTATCTGGCAGCGGCAAGACCAGTGTGGCCGAACGGATCGCAGACCAGCTCGATCTCCCCTTCGCGGAGGCGGACGCCTTTCACCCCGAGGCCAATATCGCGAAGATGTCGGCCGGTATGCCCCTGACCGACGGCGACCGGTGGCCGTGGCTGCGCGAACTGGCCGACTGGATCGCCGGACACGAGGCCTCGGGTACTTCGACGGTGATGGCCTGTTCCGCGCTCAAGCGCACCTACCGCGACGTCCTGCGCACCGGGGCGCCCGGTGTGCACTTCCTCCACATGCACGGTTCCGCCGAGGTGATCTGGGAGCGGATCGGTGCCCGGGAGGACCACTTCATGCCTCCCGCGCTCCTGAACTCGCAGCTGGAGACCCTGCAGAAGCTGGGCTCCAACGAGGAGGGGAGGGAGTTCGACGTCCGAGAGGACCTGGAGGCCCTCGTCGCCGCGGCCCTGGGGTACGTGGGTGAGCGGGTGCGCCCGATGGGTGTCTGAGAAAGGGCGATTGGTGATCCTTTGTGCGCATGTGGCGACTGTGCGTACAGGTGCCGAAGCTCCACTTGTGTAGTGCGCCCGGGCACGCAACCCTGTTCGTCATGCAAGACACCCAAACATCCCCTACCGCCTCTGCCGCCCGGCCCTTCAGCGTGGTGCCCGCGCCGAGGCAGAGCCTTCTCGCCGCGCGCCGACCGGGGGTGCGGCCCCCGCGTGACGTGCGGCAGGCCTTCACCCTGATGTTCGTCGCGGCGGCCGCATACGCCCTGTTGGCCTACCAGTCCTGGGCGCTGCTGGACGCGGGTGCCCCCGGCCCCGTCGTGACCGAGCTCTGGTTCCTGCTGGTCGTGGCCGCGCTGGTCGCCATGGGCCTCATCGCCACGGCGGTGCCCATCCGCCGAGGGGGCTACGTGCTGTGGCGCGCCTCCCAGTTCGGAGGGCTGGTTGCCCTTGGAGTGGCCCTGGGCGCGCTCTACATGGCCGCAAAGCTGGCCAACACCCCGATGCTGCTGGTGGGGTTGCTGGCCGCGCTCTTCGCCATCGTCGTGAACATCGCGCTGTGGAGCAGCAACGTGCGCAGGTGGTGCGAACTGTAGGCCCAGGGCCCGGAGCCGCTACTCCTCTTCCTCCTCGCCGTCGGCGAGGAAATGCAGTCGGGCGAGGTGCTCGCTGTCGTCCTCACCGTGGCGGGTCGTGTAGACCTCGCGCGCCTCGTCGGCGACGTCACCGACCTCGTCGTCGAAGCCGTAGTCGATGAGGTCGTCCAGCAGGTCGATGGCCCGGTGCAGGAAGTCCTCTTCGTCGGGGTTCTCCGCGGCGTCCTTGGGGGAGTGCGTCGTGACCCGCGAGAGCACGACGGCACGGGCCTCCTCCACCGCGCTCTCCGCGCCGGCCGCGGCGCTCAGGCGGATGCGGGTGATGGGGTCCTCGTCGGCCGCGAGCATCAGCTGCTCGGCCAGCCAGGCGCTCTCCTGGCTTTCGAGGAACGCGGTGAGGTCCGCGTCTGCAATGGGTGTGTTCATCAGGAGATCATAGGACGGGGCGGCCCCCTCAGGAGCCCCTAAGATCAGAAAAACGGACACTATGTTCGAAAAGTTAATTCATCCCATGGTCGGATAATTACTTTGGGAATAGTGCTCGCGTGAATACCTATTGTCACCGAAGCTGGCTTCGGGGTGACGGTGTTGCCAATGGCGGGTTTGACACCTGGGTGTGAAAAGAGGACCTATGGATCACGCCACAGATCTGAAACGGTTGTATTAATACCCAGCCGTCTATCTTCCCAGGCGGTGCCGGGTCGGTTTAGGGTCCCAACATCGTTCAGGGCCTCAAAGCCGCCCCCCACACTGAGGTGGACCATGTTCACGAAGTCATCCAGAAAGCCGCTCGGCCTCGTGGCCGTGGCGGCATCGCTCACGCTGGTGGCCACAGCGTGCGCGGAGAGTGACCGGGAAGGCGGGGAGGACGGCGACCAGCCGTTCGTCTTCGCGGCCGCCAGTGACATCACCGCGCTCGACCCTTGGCTCGCCAGCGACGGCGAGACGTTCCGCTACAGCCGCCAGGTGTTCGAGCCCCTTCTCGACCACGAGTCCGGTGGCTCCGACATCGTCGGCGGGCTCGCCGAGGACTGGGACCAGTCCGATGACGGCACCGTCTGGACCTTCCACTTGCAGGAGGACGTCACCTTCCACGACGGCGACGAATTGACCGCCGAGGTGGTTTGCGCGAACTTCGACCGCTGGAACAACCTGACCGGCGGATACCAGAGTTCCAACAACTCGTACTACTGGCACACGATTTTCGGCGGATTCGCCGAGAACGAGGATGACTCCACCGGAGACTCCCGATACGTCTCCTGTGAGGCCGAGGACGAGAATACCGCCGTCATCGAGATCACCGAGTACTCGTCCATCTTCCCCGGTGGTTTCAGCCTCGCCGCCTTCGGCATCATGAGCCCCTCCACCTTGGAGGCCATGGAGGGCCAGGAGATCACCGGTGAGGAGGGTAACTTCACCCTTCCCGAGTATTCCCAGGTCGCTGGGACGGTGGCCGGTACCGGGCCGTTCAGTGTCGAGGACTGGAACCAGGACCAGGAGGAAGTCACCCTGGAGCGGTTCGACGACTACTGGGGCGAGCTGGCCGGCTTCGAGACGATGATCCTCCAGTCCATCCCGGACGAGAACGCCCGCCGCCAGGCGCTGGAGGCCGGTGACATCCACGGGTACGACCTGGTCGCGCCGGCCGACGTGGAGCCGCTGCAGGAAGCGGGCTTCCAGGTGCCGACCCGTGACGTGTTCAACGTCCTCTACCTCGCCTATCACCAGGACTACGATGGGCTCGAAGAGCTGGAGGTCCGCGAGGCCCTGTCCCACGCGGTGGACCGCCAGCGCATCGTCGACACCATCCTCCCCGAGGGCGGCGAAGTCGCCACCCAGTTCCACCCGGACACCCTGGACGGCTGGTCCTCGGACGTGCGCACCTTCGATCACGACCCGGAGCTGGCCGAGGAGATGCTGGCCGACGCCGGACACGAGGACCTCGAACTCGAGTTCTGCTACCCGACCGAATCCCGTCCCTACATGCCCGCTCCGCAGGACATCTTCGACGTCATCACCGAGGACCTGCAGGACGTCGGCGTGACCGTCGAGGCCACGACCTACGAGTGGGACGAGTACATCAACCAGACCGACAGCGGCAACTGCTCGCTCTACCTGCTCGGCTGGACCGGTGACTACAACGACGCCTACAACTTCTTCGGCACCTGGTTCTCCGGCCCCATGGACGCGTGGGGACTGGACGACGAGGAGCTGTTCGAGCGCATGGGCGAGGTGAGCACCAACCCGGACGAGGACGAGCGCGTCGCCGGCTATGAGGAGCTCAACGAGATGGTGATGGAGGGCCTCCCGGGCCTGCCCATCTCCAGCTCCCCGCCCTCCATCGCGTTCGCTCCGAACGTCGACCACCCCAACGTCAGCCCGCTGACGCAGGAGATCTTCGCCGAGGGTTCCTGGGAGGAGTAGGACCGTAGGACCCCGCTCTCCCTGACCCGGGAGGCGAGTTCTCCGGGCCCGGCCGGTGGATCCACCGGCCGGGCCCGCCGCGCGGAGTGCCGCGCCTCCTCCGGGAGATCCCCGAAACCACCACTGGCGAAAGGCGGCGAAAGTGCTGCGATTCATCGTCAGGCGACTCCTGCAGCTGATCCCGACACTGGGCGGCCTGTCGGTCCTGCTGTTCGTCTGGCTCCAACGGTTGCCGGGCGGGCCGGAGTACGCCCTCCTTCCCGAAGACGCGACCGCGGAACAGCGTGAAGCGCTGCGGCGGTCACTCGGCCTGGAAGAACCTCTAACGGTTCAGTACCTGTCCTTCCTCCGCCGCATCGTCCAGGGTGACCTGGGCACCTCCCTCCAGACCGGGCGCCCGGTCCTGGAGGAGTTCTTCATGCGGTTCCCGGCCACGTTCGAACTCGCCGTGACCGCGATGATCATCGCCGTCACGATCGGTCTGCCCCTCGGCTACCTGGCCGCGCGCAAACGCGGCTCCGTACTGGACTTCGCCGCCGTCGGCGGCTCGCTCCTGGGAATCTGTACCCCGGTCTTCTTCCTGGCCTTCATCCTCAAGGTGGTGTTCGCCGAGGGCCTCGGGCTCTTCCCGTCGGCCTTCCGGCTGTCCCCTGGGGTGAACCGCACCGATATCACCGGTTTCGTCGTCCTCGACGGCATGATGACCAGGGAGTGGGACGTCGTCTGGGACGCCCTCGCGCACCTGGCGCTACCGGGCGTGGCACTGGCCTCCATCCCGCTCGCCGTCATCACGCGGATGACCCGGGCCAGCGTCCTAGAGGTCATGGGCGAGGACTACGTCCGCACCGCCAACGCCAAGGGCCTGCACCGCACCACCGTGCGCACCCGGCACGTGCTACGCAACGCCCTGCTCCCCGTGGTGACGGCCATGGGCCTGCTGGCCGGCAGCCTCTTCGCCGGGGCGGTCCTCACCGAAAGCGTCTTCGCCTTCCCCGGAGTCGGCTCATTCGTCTACGCGGCCACGCAGACCCGCGATTACCCGGTGCTCACCGGGTTCATCCTGCTCATCGCCACCATGTACGTTTTCATCAACCTCCTGGTCGACATCTCGTACAGCCTTCTCGACCCGAGAGTGCGGGCCCAGTGATGCCTACGACATCGAGCTCCCAGAACCCGTCCGAGGTCCCCTTCCACAAGCGCAAAGCGGCCAAGGTCGACCGGCTCGCCGAACTCATGGGCGACCGGGGCGATGACGGCCACGGCGCGGGGATCTGGCGCGAGGCCTTCCAGCGGATGCGCCGCAGCCCCATGGCGATCTCCGGGGCGGTCCTCGTCGCGGTGTTCGTCCTCGTGGCGCTGTTCTCCCCGCTCATCGCGCCGTACAGCGCCACCGCGCAGACCTGGGGCAGCGAGGTCTTCCCCAACCGCAACGAGTTCGTCGGCCCGCGCGCCGAGAACCTGCTCGGCCTGGACCACCTCGGGCGGGACATGTTCTCGCGGATGGTGATCGGTGCCCGGCAGACCCTCATGGTCGGTGTGGTCGCCACCCTCGTCGGCTTCCTCTTCGGCGCGCTCCTCGGCGGTACCGCAGGAGCCTGCTCGGCCCTGGGCGGGCGTTGGGGACGCCAGGTCGACAACGTCATCATGCGGGTCATCGACATGATGCTCGCCCTGCCGACCCTGCTGCTCGCCGTCACCGTCGCCGCCCTGATCGGACCGAGCCTCACCACGGTCATGCTCGCGGTCGGTATCGCACAGATCCCCATCTTCGCCCGCCTGCTGCGCGGCGCGATGATCTCCCAGGGCAACCGCGAGTACGTGCTGGCCGCGGAGGCGCTGGGCGTACGCAAGCGCAAGATCGCCGTTTCCCACATCCTGCCCAACTCGATGGGGCCGGTGATCGTGCAGTCCACGCTCACCCTGGCGACCGCCATCATCGACGCGGCGGCCCTGTCCTACCTGGGGCTGGGCAACCCGGACGCCACCTATCCCGAGTGGGGGACGATGCTCTCCGAAGCCCAGCGGTTCCTGTCCAGCGCACCGTCCCTGGCCGTCTACCCGGCCTTGGGCATCATCATCACCGCGCTCGGTTTCACCCTGCTGGGTGAGTCCTTGCGTGAAGCGCTCGACCCGAAGTTGAGGAAGTGACCATGAGTACCAGCAAGCCGCTGCTGGCGGTGGACGACCTGTCCGTGGTGTTCAGCGGGCGCGGGTCCGGCAGCGAGGTGCGTGCCGTCGACGGGGTCTCCTTCTCCTTGGACGAGGGCCGTGTCACCGCACTGGTCGGCGAGTCCGGCTGCGGGAAGAGCGTCACCTCGCTGGCCCTCATGGGGTTGCTGCCTGACCGGGGGGTGGACGTCGGCGGCAGCGCCGTCATGCAGTTGCCCGGCGGCGAGGAGGACCTCCTGAAGACGTCCCAGCGCCGGATGCGCGACCTGCGCGGGTCCCAGCTGGCGATGATCTTCCAGGACCCGCTGAGCTCCCTCAACCCGGTGGTCCCCATCGGCGTCCAGGTCACCGAGATCCTCAAACGGCACCGGGGGATGCGTGGCGCCCCGGCCCGCAAGGAGGCCGCCGACCTCCTGTACCGCGTGGGGATCCCGGACCCGACCCGAAGGCTCAGCGAGTACCCGCACCAGCTGTCAGGAGGGATGCGCCAGCGTGCGCTCATCGCGATGGCGGTGGCCTGCCGCCCGCGACTGATGATCGCCGACGAACCGACGACCGCCCTGGACGTCACCATCCAGGCGCAGATTCTGGAACTGCTCAAGGACCTGGTCACCGAGGAGGGCACCGCCCTGCTCATGATCACCCACGACCTGGGCGTTGTGGCCGGGCTGTGCGACGACATCAACGTCCTCTACGCGGGCCGCGCGGTGGAGACGGCCCCGCGCGAACCGCTGTTCGCCGACCCGACCCACCCCTACACGGTGGGTCTGCTCGGCTCCATCCCCCGGCTGGACGCGCCGCGCGGCGAGCCGCTCACCCCGGTGCGCGGCTCCGTCAACGACAACATCGCGTGGTCGGACGGGTGCGCGTTCGCGCCCCGCTGCGACCACTACACGATGGAGTGCCTCCAGGGCCCGCCCGAGCTCGTCCGGATGTCGGAAGGCAAGAACGGCGACCTGGACCACGTCCACCGCTGTGTGAACCCCATCAGCCGCGCCGACGTGGCGGACCGGACCGTGCTCGACAGCCCGGCCGTGGTGGGCGACGACGAGGAGGAGCGGGGATGAGCCTGCTGGAGATCAAGGACCTCAAGGTCCACTTCCCGATCAAGCGCGGGGTGGTCGTCGACCGCACCATCGGCCACGTGCGCGCCGTGGACGGGGTCTCGCTGAACATCGAGCCCGGGCAGACCTACGGTCTGGTGGGTGAGTCCGGCTGCGGAAAGACCACCCTGGGCCGGGCGGTCCTGCGCCTGAACCAGGTCACCGAAGGAGAGGTGTGGTTCGGCGGACGGGACCTGGCCAGCCTCGATTCCGAGTCGATGCGCCGCGAGCGCAAGAACCTGCAGATGGTCTTCCAGGACCCGCTCGGCAGCCTGAACCCGCGGCAGAACATCGGTTCGATCCTCGTTGAGGGCCTGCAGACCCACGGGATCGGGGGGCCCACCGAGGAGGAGGCAGCCGGTCTGAGCCGGTCCGAGCGGCGCCGCCTGACCGAGGAGGACCAGCGCCGCCGCGTGGTGGACGCCCTGGAGCGGGTGGGCCTGTCCGGCAAGGCGCTCAAGCGCTACCCGCACGAGTTCTCCGGGGGGCAGCGCCAGCGCATCGGCATCGCCCGCGCCCTCGTACTGGAGCCGGACCTGATCATCTGCGACGAGCCGGTCTCCGCGCTGGACGTGTCCATCCAGGCGCAGGTGCTCAACCTCCTAGAGGAGCTGCAGGAGGAGATGGGCCTGACCTACCTGGTCATCGCGCACGACCTCGCGGTCGTCCGCCACGTCAGCGACGTGGTCGGGGTGATGTACCTGGGTTCCCTGGTGGAGGAGGCCACCAGTGACGAGCTGTACGAGACACCGGTGCATCCCTACACCCGTTCGCTGATGTCCGCGGTGCCGGTCCCGGATCCGGAGGTGGAGGACAACCGCGAGCGCATCCTGCTCGCCGGCGACCTCCCCTCGCCCGCGAACCCGCCCACGGGCTGCCGTTTCCACACCCGCTGCCCGTGGCGCCAGGAGGAGCTCTGCGACACCGAGCGCCCCGAACTGCGCCTGCTGCACGGCGACCAAGGCACTGGTACCCACCGGGTGGCCTGCCACTACGCCGAGCAGATCCTTTCCGGCGAGCTCCAGCCGAGTGAAGAGAAGGCCGAGCGCATCGTCCACGGCACCGGCTGAACCAAACGGGTGCTGAACCAAGCGGGGGTTGAGCCAAACGGGTGCTGAACCAAGCGGGGGTTGAACCAAGCGGGGGTTGAACCAAGCGGGGGCTGAACCACGAGCGGGCGTCCAGGGCGCCCGCTCGCGGTGGTTCGTGCGGTCAGGCGGCCCTCCGGTTGAACCGGCGGCTTCGGTGCCCTCCACGTACAGGTGCAGGTAGTGGTCGGGTTCGCTGAACCCCAGCGCCCGACACCGCAACCACATTTTCTCGCCAGTCGAACGATAGGGGCGAATGGGGCAGTGTGGTCACCTTTAGCGATGGCATTGGGGATTCCTTTTTCTGGGTTTCCTTCTGGGCTGGGGTGTCCTCCTTTCCCGCCGCGTGATTGTGGCCGTCTCCGCTGCGCGCGTCAAGGTCGTCGCCATCGAGCGCTTCGCGCATCAACGGCGCTCCACCTTGACCCGCTCCGCTCCGACGGCGGGTTGGCGGCTATCGGGAAAGGGGGACGCGTGATCGAGGTCCATGCCATTTCGGGCTCCGCCCGAAAAACGGAACCCCCTCGGCCTGGCGGCCGATGCCTGCCACTACGCCGGAGCGTTGACGGGTCGGGTGTCGCGGCTGGTCACTCACCCCTGCGAACCCCGAACAGCACGGCCTGCGGCCGGGTGGGCCACTCCGCCGGAGTCGACCGGTTTCGGGTGTCGCGGCTGGCCAGTGTGGGAGGCGAAAACCTCGATGATCTTGCCCCTGGCTCCACCCTCGGCCGTCGAGAATGGAGACAGGAGCAAGATCATTCCCATTCGGGTGTGCATATGTCCGCTTTACCCAAGAATGCGAACAGGGGCGACCGAACCCCTTTTCCTGGGATTATTTCTTCGGGGGACGGAAAGGCGAGTCGAGGTGGTCGGGTATGGGTGTTATCATCTCCAGGATAGGTCCTTTCTGGGCCTTTCTTGGTATCCTTAGTGGTATGACTTCTTCTTTCGGGCAGTGCGGGAATGCGGCGGGAAACACCCCCGCCGTGGCCGCCATGGGTGCTGCCCGGGGAAAGATCGCTTCGGAGATGGCGGAGGTGCCCCCGACCGGAGTAGCTGGCCAGGTCCTGGATGTGATTTCTCAGGTGTTCGAGGACTTCGATCGGGCCCAGCTTACGATGCTGCTGCGGTTGGCGCAGTTGGAGGCGGCCGGGACGTTGTTGGAGGCGGGTGGGCAGAGGTCGGTGCAGAACTGGCTGATCCACTCGGTGGGGATGGCCCCCGTTGAGGCCAACGGGCGCGCCGAGCTGGCGCGCCGGTTGTTCGCTCAGGAGTTGCCCGCCACCCGCCAGGGCTTGGACTCCGGGTTGTTGTCGATCGGTGAGGCGGTGGCGGTGTGCAAGGCCGCTGATAAGGCGGTGGGGGCGCGCAACACTAAGGACTGCCCGGATGCTGGCCTCTTCCGGCGGATGGTGGAGGCCGGGATTTTGGCTTCCAAGGCCAGGGAGC
>NZ_BAAGZJ010000094.1:0-30015 GCF_054778635.1 Nocardiopsis nanhaiensis | reverse complement strand
CGGCCCACACTCACGGTCCGCCAGATCTGGTACGAACCCAGAGCGAACAAGGCGAGCGCGACCACGGCGAAGACCGAGGTGATGATGCCCAGTGTCAAATACAGAGGATGCATCGCCGGAGGCCTCCCATCCTGCTTTCGTCATCCGGTGCGCCACACACCGGTGGTCCTGATAGATGTTACTAGCGAGTAATAGCACTGCTGACACCGGGACCCGACCGGCTTGACCGGGCCCACGGCATCTGAGGGCTCACGTCCCTCGCGTCCGTCACCGTGCGTCCGGGCTACGGGACCGCGTCCGCACATGGGTGCCAACCGTAGCCAGCCCTCCGCGCAACAGAATCACGCGGGTGCACCCGAGTCTCCCCGAACACACCCCCTCACCTCTATGTAAGCGGACATCGGGGCAGACCGGGGACACTGAGGCATCGGTAGGAGCACCGGTTCGCTCCACCGCTCCCCCAACTCCCGCCCGCCCCGGTCCACCGCCTTCGTGCCTGCGCCCCTTCGCGCGCCCGCGCGAGAGTGCCGAGAGGGAACAGGGAGAAGGCGCGCGACGGGACTGAGCCGCCGCCCACAGGCTGTGCACAACCGGCGTGCGGCACCCCGCCCCGGACACGGCACACCCGCTGTTCGCTCAGCGCGATCCCACTTCCCGGCCCACCCCCGCGTCCAACCCCGAGAGGGCCCGGCAACCCCTGGTTTCCAGGTCAAGGATGTCCCTGAGTTGCCCCGGGTTTCGCCCATTTCCTCGTGGAATCTGCCCAGGCCGGGAACATCCCCGCCTAGCCGGCCGTTGTCAGGTCGTAGGAAGTAACCTGAGTCGGGTCGACTCAACTGACTTGACAGCCCCCACCCGACGAAGCAAAATTACGTCTGTACGACTCAACTTTGACGGAGGAAACAACCATGGCACGTGCGGTCGGAATCGACCTCGGTACGACGAACTCGTGTGTCGCGGTCCTTGAGGGTGGCGAGCCGACGGTCATCACCAACGCCGAGGGCTCCCGCACCACCCCTTCGGTCGTGGCCTTCGCCAAGAACGGTGAGGTGCTCGTCGGTGAGGTGGCCAAGCGTCAGGCCGTCACCAACGTCGACCGGACGATCCGCTCGGTGAAGCGTCACATCGGCACCGACTGGTCGGTGGAGATCGACGAGAAGACCTTCAACCCGCAGCAGATCAGCGCCTTCATCCTGCAGAAGCTCAAGCGCGACGCCGAGGCCTACCTGGGCGAGGACGTGACCGACGCGGTCATCACCGTCCCGGCGTACTTCAGCGACTCGCAGCGCCAGGCCACCAAGGAGGCCGGCACGATCGCCGGCATGAACGTCCTGCGCATCATCAACGAGCCGACCTCGGCCGCGCTCGCCTACCACCTCGAGAAGGAGGACGAGGCCACGATCCTCGTCTTCGACCTCGGTGGCGGTACCTTCGACGTCTCCCTCCTCGAGGTCGGCGACGGCGTCGTGGAGGTCAAGGCGACCAACGGAGACAACCACCTCGGTGGTGACGACTGGGACCAGGCCGTCGTCGACTGGCTGGTCGAGAAGTTCAAGAACTCCAACGGCGTCGACCTGTCCAAGGACAAGATGGCGCTCCAGCGCCTGCGCGAGGCCGCGGAGAAGGCGAAGATCGAGCTCTCCAGCTCCGCCGAGACGCAGATCAACCTGCCCTACATCACGGCTTCGGCCGAGGGCCCGCTGCACATGGACGAGAAGCTCACCCGCGCCGAGTTCCAGCGCCTGACCTCGGACCTGGTCGAGCGGACCAAGACCCCGTTCCAGCAGGTCATCAAGGACGCCGGGATCAACCTGGACCAGATGCACCACGTGGTCCTGGTCGGCGGCTCGACCCGTATGCCCGCCGTCGCCGAGCTCGTCAAGGAGATGACCGGCGGCAAGGAGCCCAACAAGGGCGTCAACCCGGACGAGGTCGTGTCCATCGGTGCCGCGCTGCAGGCCGGTGTGCTCAAGGGCGAGGTCAAGGACGTCCTGCTGCTGGACGTCACCCCGCTGTCGCTTGGCATCGAGACCAAGGGCGGCGTGTTCACCAAGCTCATCGAGCGGAACACCACCATCCCGACCAAGCGCTCCGAGATCTTCACGACGGCCGACGACAACCAGCCGTCCGTGCAGATCCAGGTCTACCAGGGCGAGCGCGACATCGCCCAGTACAACAAGAAGCTGGGCGTCTTCGACCTGACCGGTCTGCCCCCGGCGCCGCGCGGCGTCCCGCAGATCGAGGTCACCTTCGACATCGACGCCAACGGCATCGTGAGCGTCACCGCGAAGGACCTGGGCACCGGCAAGGAGCAGTCCGTCACCATCTCCGGTGGTTCGGCGATGTCCAAGGAGGACATCGACCAGATGGTCCGCGACGCCGAGCAGTACGCCGAGGAGGACCGCAAGCGCCGCGAGGAGGCCGAGGTCCGCAACAACGCCGAGTCCCTCGTCTACCAGACCGAGAAGGTCATCACGGACAACGAGGACAAGATCCCGGCGGACGTGCGCTCCGAGACCGAGGCCGCCGTTGCCGAGCTGAAGACCGCCCTCGAGGGCACCGACGTCGAGGCCATCCGCACCGCCAGCGAGAAGGTCGCTCTGGCCAGCCAGAAGATCGGTTCCGCGATCTACAGCCAGGGCCAGCAGGGTGGCGAGGGTGCCGCCCAGGGCGAGCCCGGCGCCGACGCCTCCGCAGACGGCTCCGCTGACGACTCCGACGTCGTCGACGCCGAGATCGTCGACGAGGAGAACGGCAAGGGCAACCAGGGTTCCTGAACCGGGCAGCCCACTGAGAGCCGAGGAAGGAGGGAACGTCGGAGATGACGCCGTCGGAGAACAACAGTCCCGACGCCGGTGACGGCGACGAGACGCAGGGTCCGGTGATCCGGGACAACCGCAAGGTCGACCCCGAGACCGGCGAGGTCCGGGACCCGCAGGGCGGGTCCGCCGCTGAGGCCGAGGGCTCCGAGGAAGAGCCCGAGATCGTCGAGGCCGAGGTCGATGAGGTCCCCGAGGTTCCGGACACCCCGGAGTCCGTGGTGTCCGAGGCGATCAACGCCGACGAGCGGGTCATCGAGCTCACCAACGACATCAAGCGGGTGCAGGCGGAGTACGCCAACTACCGCAAACGTGTCGACCGCGACCGTGTAGCCGTCCGCGAGATGGCCACAGCCCAGGTCCTCAGCGAGCTGCTGCCGATCCTGGACGACATCGGTCGGGCCCGCGAGCACGACGAGCTCAGCGGCGGGTTCAAGGCGGTGGGCGAGTCCCTGGAGACCACGGCCACCAAGCTGGGCCTGGAGAAGTACGGCGAGCAGGGCGACGAGTTCGACCCGAACGTCCACGAGGCGCTCACCCTGGTCCCCGTACCGAATATCTCCGTCCAGTCGGTGATCGAGGTGTTCCAGCCCGGGTACCGCATCGGGGAGAGGATCCTCCGTCCGGCCCGCGTGGTCGTCGGGGAACCGATGGACGGCGCGGAGGAGGCCCCGGCCGACTCCGCCGACGAGCCTTCGGACTCCACCGACGCCTCCGCCGACAGCGGCGAAGGCGGGGACAAGAAGTAGGTACGGGTCAGGCCCCTAGAGGGGTGGCTCTGGTGTGGCCGTGGCTGACGTGAGAACGTCGGTCACGGCCACCGGCCGACCCCGGCCCCGCGCGGCGCGGGGCCACATGGAAACATCGGACGCAACCGGCACCAGCGGGGAGAAGGCACCAGTCGATGAGCACCAAGGACTACCTGGAGAAGGACTACTACAAGGTCCTGGGAGTCTCAAAGACGGCCTCCAAGGACGAGATCAAGTCGTCCTACCGCAAGCTGGCCCGGGAGAACCACCCGGACGCCAACACCGACGACCCCAAGGCTGAGGACCGCTTCAAGGAGATCTCCGAGGCGTACAACGTCCTGTCGGACGACAGCCGCCGCAAGGAGTACGACGAGGCGCGTTCGATGTTCGGCGGCTCGTACCGCCCCGGGGGCGGTACCGGCCCCGGCGGGTTCGACATGAGCGACATCTTCGGCCAGAGCACCCCGGGTGGCGGCGGTGCCCCCGGAGGCGAACGGCTGAGCGACCTGTTCGGCGGACTGTTCGGCAACCGCGGCCGGGGCGGCCAGGCCACCCGCAGCAGGCGCGGAGCCGACGTCGAGACCGAGACCACGCTGAGCTTCCGCGAGGCCGCGGACGGGGTGACCCGTTCGTTCCAGCTGAGCAGCGAGGCCCCGTGCAACACGTGCAGAGGCACGGGAGCGCGCGCCGGTTCGGCCCCGCGTATGTGCCCCAAGTGCAGCGGCACCGGGCACGAGAGCACCAACCAGGGCGGCTTCTCGCTGTCCGAGCCGTGCAGTGAGTGCAGGGGACGGGGCCTCGTCGTCGACGACCCCTGCCCCACCTGCACCGGTAGCGGGCGCGGCAAGAGCACCCGCACCATACAGACCCGTATCCCCGTCGGCGTCACCGACGGGCAGCGCATCCGCATCAAGGGGAAGGGCGCGCCGGGCGAGAACGGCGGGCCCAACGGTGACCTCTTCGTCGTCGTCCACGTGAAGGGGCACCCGGTGTTCGGCAGGAACGGCGACAACGTCACCATCACCGTCCCGGTGAGTTTCCCGGAGGCGGCACTGGGCGCCGATGTCCGAGTGCCCACCATGAGCGGGTTCCCGGTGACCGTGAAGGTCCCGCCGGGCACGCAGAACGGGCGCACACTGCGTGTCCGCGGCAAGGGCGCCACCCGCCGGGACGGCACCATGGGCGACATGCTCGTCACCTTCGAGGTAGCGGTGCCCCAGACACTCAACGGCGACGCGCGCGAGGCGCTGGAGAAGTTCCGCGCGGCGACCTCGGACTACGACCCGCGAGCCGACCTCGAAGCGCGGGCGAAGGGCGCGTGAACACCGTGAACGATCCTTCCTTCGGGGCAGACGCACCGGTCTACGTGATCTCGGTGGCCGCGGAGCTGGCCGGGATGCACCCGCAGACGCTGCGGCAGTACGACCGGTTGGGGATCGTGTCTCCGGGCCGCACGTCCGGACGGGGTCGCCGCTACTCCATGCGCGACGTACGGACGCTGCGCGAAGTGCAGCGCCTGTCGCAGGAAGAGGGCATCAACCTCGCCGGGATCAAGCGGATCCTGGAATTGCAGGACGAGGTGGAGGAGCTGCGCGAGCACCTGTTCCACTTGGCCAACGAACTCGAGGCGGCCCGCCGGGCGGTGTCCCGGCGGGGCCACCCCAGCCCCCGTCCCGAGGCCGGGCAGGGACGCGGGGAGCTGGTGCGCCGCACCCGCGTCACGATCTTCAACACCGCCGAGCCCGGGGACGACCTCCCCGAGCGGGGGAACGGGAACGGCGAACAGCGCAGGGACGGGCCCGGCCGGGGCGAGTCCGACGAAGGCTGAGACCCGGGACTGACGGGGTTCCGGCGAACTGGTACCGGGCACGGCCGGCCCTCTACTATCACTCTGAGTGACAATACCTGTGAAAGGAGTCACCAGCCATGAACTACAAGCTCACCCAGAAGAGCCAGGAGGCTCTGGCCGCTGCCATCCGCCAGGCCACGTCTGACGGCAGCCCGCAGACCGAACCGCTGCACCTGCTCAGCGCGCTCCTGGACCAGGCCGAGGGCATCACCCGGCCGCTGCTCAAAGAGGTCGGTGCCAACCCAGACCAGCTCAGGGACAGGGTCGAAGCGGCCATCGGCAACCTGCCCAAGGCAGCGGGTTCCACGGTCAGCTCCCCGAGCTCGTCACGGCAGCTCATCGTCTCCATCAACACGGCCGCCCAGCGCGCCAAGCAGATGGAGGACGAATACGTCTCCACCGAACACCTTCTGGTGGGGCTGGCCACCGACGGCGGCGAGGCCGCCCGCCTGCTCAACGAGACCGGAGCCGGCCCGGAAGCCCTTCTGGAGGGTTTCGAACGGGTCCGCGGCACCGGCCGGGTCACCTCGGAGAACCCCGAGGACACCTACCAGTCCCTGGAGAAGTTCGGTGTGGACCTCACCGAGCGCGCCCGCGAGGGCAAGGTCGACCCGGTCATCGGCCGGGACGGGGAAATCCGCCGGGTCATCCAGGTCCTCAGCCGCCGCACCAAGAACAACCCCGTGCTCATCGGCGAGCCCGGTGTGGGCAAGACCGCCGTGGTCGAAGGGCTCGCCCAGCGCATCGTGGCCGGCGACGTACCGCAGTCACTGCTCGGCAAGCGGCTGATCAGCCTCGACCTGTCGGCGATGGTCGCGGGCGCCAAGTACCGCGGCGAGTTCGAGGAGCGGCTGAAGGCGGTGCTCTCGGAGATCAAGGAGTCCGAGGGCCAGATCATCACGTTCATCGACGAACTCCACACCATGGTGGGCGCCGGCGCCGCCGAGGGCGCCATGGACGCGGGCAACATGCTCAAGCCCATGCTCGCCCGCGGTGAGCTGCGCATGGTCGGCGCGACCACCCTGGACGAATACCGGGAGAAGATCGAGAAGGACCCCGCGCTGGAACGCCGCTTCCAGCAGGTGTTCGTCGGCGAGCCGTCGGCCACCGACACCATCGCGATCCTGCGCGGCCTCAAGGGCCGGTACGAGGCGCACCACAAGGTGCAGATCTCCGACTCGGCGCTGGTGGCCGCGGCCACCCTGTCGGACCGCTACATCACCGCCCGCTTCCTGCCGGACAAGGCCATCGACCTCATCGACGAGGCCGCGTCCCGCCTGCGCATGGAGATCGACTCCAGCCCCGTGGTGATCGACGAGCTGCGCCGCGCCGTCGACCGCCTCAAGATGGAGGAGATGGCGCTCGACAAGGAGTCCGACCCCGCCAGCCAGCAGCGCCTGGAGCGGCTGCGCGCGGACCTCGCCGACAAGCAGGAGCAGCTGACCGGTCTGGTCGCGCGCTGGGAGCAGGAGAAGGCCGGGCTGAACCGGGTCGGCGACCTCAAGGGGCAGCTGGACGAGCTGCGCACCCGCGCGGAACTGGCCGAGCGCGAAGGCCGCTTCGAGGAGGCCTCCCGGCTGATGTACGGGGAGATCCCGCAGCTGGAGGACCAGATCGAGGAGGCGTCCAAGGCGGAGGAGAACGCCGCGGACTCCGGTGCCGACAGCATGGTCAAGGACGAGGTGGGCGGCGACGAGGTCGCCGGGGTCGTGTCCTCCTGGACCGGCATCCCCGTCGGGCGGCTCATGGAGGGCGAGACCTCCAAGCTGCTGCGCATGGAGGAGGAGCTCGGCCAGCGGCTGATCGGGCAGAAGGACGCCGTCGCCGCCGTGTCCGACGCGGTGCGCCGTGCTCGGGCGGGCATCTCCGACCCGGACCGGCCCACGGGCTCGTTCCTGTTCCTGGGCCCCACCGGTGTGGGCAAGACCGAGCTGGCCAAGGCGCTGGCCGAGTTCCTGTTCGACGACGAGCGCGCGATCGTTCGCGTCGACATGAGCGAGTACTCGGAGAAGCACTCGGTGTCGCGCCTGGTGGGCGCGCCCCCCGGGTACGTGGGCTACGAGGAGGGCGGCCAGCTCACCGAGGCGGTGCGCCGCCGCCCCTACACCGTGGTGCTGCTGGACGAGGTGGAGAAAGCCCACCTGGAGGTGTTCGACACCCTCCTGCAGGTGCTGGACGACGGCCGCCTGACCGACGGCCAGGGCCGCCAAGTGGACTTCCGCAACACCATCCTCATCCTCACGTCCAACCTGGGCTCGCAGTTCCTGGTGGACCAGTCAATGGAGGAGTCGGCGCGCCGGGACCGCGTCATGGACGTCGTGCGCGCCACCTTCAAGCCGGAGTTCCTCAACCGGCTGGACGACGTGATCATGTTCGAAGCGCTCTCCACCGCGGACCTGACCCGGATCGTCGACCTACAGGTGGCGAAGCTAGGCCGGCGCCTCGCGGACCGGCAGCTCACCCTGGACGTCACCGCGGGCGCCCGCGAGTGGCTGGCCCTCACCGGCTTCGACCCGAACTACGGTGCCCGGCCGCTGCGCCGCCTGGTGCAGTCCTCGATCGGCGACCCGCTCGCCCGCGAGCTGCTTTCGGGTGAACTCACCGAAGGCGACACCGTTGTCGTGGACGTCGACGACACCCAGGACAAACTGTCCGTGACCACCAGGAAAGCCGAAGAGCCAGTGGAGGCCTGAGAGCCTGGTGGGCTCTGAGCTGTACACGGGCGTGCGGGGCGGCCGCGCGGGGACGGGGGTTACGGAGGCGCCCGCCCCCGGCGTTCACGGCGACAGGTCCGGTGCCTCGCGCACCCCGTGCTCGCGGCGCAGCGCGGACAGCGCGGCCAGGTGGCCCGACATGCCGTGCACACCCGGCCCCGGCGGGGTGGAGGCCGAGCACAGGTACACCCCGGGGAGGGGCGTGCGGTAGGGGTCGAGTGCGGGCACCGGGCGGAACAGGGCCTGGTGGATGGACATGGCCCCGGAGGCGATGTCCCCGCCCACGTAGTTGGGGTTGTACTCCTCCAGCTGGGCGGCGGACATCCCCCGGGACTCGACGACGGTGTCCGAGAACCCGGGGGCGTAGGTCTCGATGCGCCGCCGGATCAGGTCCACCGGGTCCCGGGGGTCCCCGTTCGGAACATGGGCGTAGGCCCACACCGGGCGCTTGCCGGGCAGGGCACGGCCGGGGTCGGTGACCGCCGGATCCACGAGGAGGACGAACGGGTCCTCCACCCTGCGGCCGCGCGCGGTCTCCGTCTCGGCTCGGAAGACCTCCGCCTGGGTTCCGCCCAGGTGCACGGTGCCCGCCGCGCCCACCCCGTCCGCCGCCCATGGGATGGGCTCCGAGACGAGGAAGTCCGCTTTGGCCGCGCCCGGGCCGTAGCGGAATCGACGCAGCGCCCCCGCGTAGCGGGCGGGCAGACGGCCGCCCGCGAGGCCGAGCAGGCCCTTGGGGGACACGTCGAGCAGCACGGTGCGGGCCGGAGGGAGTTCGGCGAGGTCGCGGATCCGCCGTCCGGTGTGCAGGACGCCTCCGTGCGCCTCGACGTCGGCGACGAGGGCTTCGGCGATGGCCCCGCTGCCGCCCCGTGGCAGCGGCCAACCGGTCTCGGTGTGGGCCAGGTGGCCGAGGAGGAGCGCCACGGCCGCACCGGGGAGCGAGGGGAGCGCGCCCACCACGTGCCCGGCCACCCCGGCCAGCAGCGCTCTGGCCCGCTCGGTGTTGAACGGTCCGGACCCCGTTCCGTGCGCCAGCACGCCCCGTGCCAGGTGGAGTGCGGCGGGCACGTCCGGCGGCAGCGACCTCTGTCCGGAGATGCCGAGGTCCACGACCCCCCGGGTGCGATCGACCAGCGGGTCCATGAGGCGGCGCCAACGCCCCCCGTCGGCGCCCAACCCCGCACAGGTGGCGTCGAGGCCGGCCTCGGCCAGGGCTGCCCGTCCCCCGGGCAGGGGGTGCGCGTACGGTGTGGCCGGCCGGAGCAGTTCCACGCCCCGGCCTTCGAGGTCGAACTCGCGGAAGAAGCGCGCCGCCCCGGCCATGGGGTGGACCGCGGCGCACACGTCGTGCACGACGCCGCTGTCGAAGAGTGGGACCGATCGAAGGCCGCCGCCGACCGTGTCGGCCTGCTCGAAGAGCTCCACCCGCAGCCCCGCTCGGGCGAGCGTCACCGCCCCGGCCAGCCCGTTCGGACCGGTCCCGACAACGACCGCGTCAGTACTGCCCATCGGTACTCCTCCCCCGCGTTCAGTCATTCGGTCGAGGCTCTCCAGCTGGTCGGAATCGAGGCTACGGGTTCTCGCACAGGCGTGACCGTTCCATCAGCAGCCCGCGTTCGCTTTCGTTGCGGGTGAGGTCGGCGGCCCGTGCATACTCCTCTCGGGCCTCCGCTCTCCGGCCCACGCGCTCCAGCAGATCTCCGCGGACCGCGGGGAGCAGGTGGTAGCCGTCCAGGGCACCGGATCCGGCCAGGGCGTCGACGATCCCGAGCGCCGCTCCCGGGCCGTGCACCATGGACACGGCCACCGCCCGGTTGAGTTCGACCACCGGCGAGCCGGTGCGCCGGGCCAGCTCACCGTACAGGCTGGCGATCCCGTGCCAGTCGGTGTCCTCGGGGCGAGCGGCCAGCGCGTGTTTGGCGGCGATGCCCGCTTGGAGGGCGTAGACGCCGCGGTGCAGCACGGGATCGGGTGGAGCCGCACGGTCGAGTGCGGCCAGTCCCCTGGTGATGAGCAGCCGGTCCCAGCGGGAGCGGTCCTGCTCGGCGAGGGGGACGGGCTCCCCTCCGGGGCCGACCCGGGCACGGAACCGGGAGGCTTGGAGTTCCATCAGCGCCACCAGCCCGTGGACCTCGGGTTCCTTGGGCAGCAGCCCCGCGAGGACCCGGCCGAGCCGCATGGCCTCCTCGCACAGTTCGGGGCGCAGCCACCTCTTCCCCGACGTGGCCGTGTAACCCTCGTTGAACACCAGGTAGAGCACCTCGAGGACGTCGGAGAGCCGGGCGTCGCGGTCCTGGCCGCTCGGCACCTCGAACCGGACCCCCTCCCGGCTCAGCTTCCGCTTGGCCCGCACCACGCGCTGGGCGACGGTGGCCTCGGGCACGAGGAAGGCGCGGGCGATCTCGTCGGTGGTGAGCCCGCCGAGGAGCCGCAGGGTGAGCGCCACCCGTGCCTCGGTGGACAGCACCGGGTGGCAGCACACGAACATGAGCTTGAGGAGGTCGTCGCCGTAGTCCTCCTCGAAGACGGCGTCGAACGCGGCCTGCCCGTCGTTCTCGGCGACCTCACGGCCCAGCTCCACCATGCGCGACCGGAAGCGTGCGTCGCGCCGCCACCGGTCGAGGACGCGGCGCCGGGCAACGGTGGTCAGCCAAGCTCCGGGCTTGCGCGGAACGCCCTCCTCGGGCCACTTCTCCAAGGCGGCGACCAGGGCGTCCTGGGCGAACTCCTCAGCCAGGCCGACGTCTCCGACCATCCTGGTGAGCGCGGCGACCAGGCGGGCCGACTCGATCCGCCAGACCGCCTCCACCTCCTGCGTCACACCGGTGTGGCCCACGGCACCATCCCAGCACCGAGGGCCGCACCGGCGCAACGAGGTCCCGACGCCAAAGGGTTTCAGGGCAACGGGGCTCAGCCGTTCCGGTCCTCCTGCCGGGCGCGCAGCTCGCGCTCGCGGTCCTTCAGCTCCTCGGACATCTCGTCGAAGTCCTCCAGCTCACCGATCCGGCGCAGCTGGAGCTTGAGCACGGTCGGATCCCCCTTGGGCGGGTGCGGGCACCGCTTGGCCCACTCCACGGCCTCCGCGTGCGAGGACACCTGGAGGACCCAGTACCCCGCGATGAACTCCTTGGCCTCGGTGAAGGGGCCGTCGACGACGGTGGGGGCGCCGTCGCGGAAGACCACCTCGGAGCCCTCCGAGGTGGGCCTGAGCCCCTCCCCGGTCAACAGGACACCCGCCTTGTCCATCTCCTCGTTGTAGGCGGCCATCTCCTCGTACACCTCGGGCGCAGGGGCCCAGTCCTGGGCCTCGGTCCCGGGGGTGCTCATAATCGACATCAGGTAGCGCATGGTTTCCGCCCTCTTCCGGGTGTGGCGCGGGGCCTCTTCCCCGCTCTCACCGGTACGTCGAACGGACCGGCGCCGGATCGACACCCCTCCCCACTCTTTTTCCGCCTCTACTCCCTTCCCGGTTCGTCGCCCTGTTCACCCTGGTCATAGCCGCTCTTCCGCTCCGCCGCGGCCACCTGCTCCGCCTCGACGTCGTCGGCCTGGGAGACGAGGCGCCGCAGTGCGGGGACCGAGGGGATCAGGGTGAGGAGGATGACCAGCCCGGTGGCCACCGGCACGTAGAACAGCTCCACCCGGCCCAGGAAGCCTCCCAGGACCGCGCCGACCGGAGAGAGGCCCGCGCCGAGCATCTGGACGCAGGACATCACCCGGCCCAGCTGGGTCCCGGGCACGATCAGCTGGATGGCGCCGATCAGCACGATGTTCGACGAGGTCATGGCGAAGCCGACCACGACCCAGAACCCGGCGGCCGCGTAGGCGTTGGGTGAGAGGCCGAAGGCGACGCAGGACAGGCCGGCCATGGCGAAGAGCATCAGCTCGGTGCGGAAGCGGCCGAGCCTGGCCACGATCAGGCTCACCGTGGACGCGCCCAGCACGGCACCCACGGCGGACGAGCCGAGGAAGACGCCGTAGAGGACGGCGGGCACCCCGAAGTGGTCCTGCACCAGCAGGACCATCACCCCGGTCAGGGCCATGAACGCCATGTTCACGGCCACGTTGAAGCCCATGACCGGCCCGAGGGAGCTCTTCCGGAAGACGAAGACCAGCCCTTCCCAGATGTCGGCGAAGACCGAACGCGCGGCCCCGCCTTCGCCCGTCCTCTCCGCCTCGCCCTCCGGGTGCCGGGGCCTGCGCACCGCCAGCGGAAGACCGAGCAGGACCAAGGCGCCCAGCACGTAGGCGCCCGCGTTGACGGCGAGGGGCAGGAAGGCCACCACCGCGAAGAGGAAACCGGCGAGGGGGCCGCCCGCGAACTGCTGCATGACCGTCTGCCCGCCGACCAGCCTGCTGTTGGCCCGGTCGATGGCCCCGGCGGGCGCGATGTCCGGCAGCATCGCCCGGCCGGACAGGTCGTAGAACACCTCGCAGACCATCACGGTGAACATGACCGCGTACAGGACCCAGATCGTGGCGTTCTCGGTGGCGACCAGAGCCGCCAAGGCGACGAGGGCGCCGCCGCGGCCGAGGTTGGTCATGACCATGAGGCGGACCCGGTCCACCCGGTCCACCACCACGCCCGCGAAGAGCCCGACCAGCAGCCAAGGCAGGAACCGGACCGCGGTGAGCCCGGCGACCAGCAGGGGGTCGTTGGTGAGCATCGCCGCCACCAGCGGCAACGCCACCAACATCATTCCGTCGCCGAGGTTGCTCGACAGACTTCCGACCCAGAAACGGTTGAAATCCCGCCCCATGGGCGGTTTCGACTTCTTCCCGGGGGTCTCCCGGGCGGGGGATGCACTGTGCACGGGGGGTGTGTCCTTTTCGCTCCGCCTAGCCGGTCCGGCCTTGCCAAGCGTGCCCGCGCCCGGTCAATTCTTGGTCACGGAGTTCACTCCCCGCACGGTTCCGCCTCCGGAGAGGCACCCGCGAAAGGCCACCCGAACTGCACACGAGTAGTCACCCAGCGCACAAAGCCGCCCGACGTGGCCACAAGCGGCCAGGGATCCGGCCCGATGACGTGCTGAACTGGGGTGTTCGATAGGGTTCCGGAACGGTTCCGACGGAAGGGTGTGCCGGTCCCGGCACCGACGCGGAACTCGGGTGCGAAGGAGTGGGTGCGCGGGATGAGTCTTTTCCTGAGTACCGCCTTCGGGTTCCCCACGGTCCTGTTCACGCCGATGCTCATCGTCGTCCTGGGCTACTGGATCTTCGTCATCGTCGGCGCGGCCGAAACGGAGATGCTCGACAGCGTGGACGCCGACGGCGACGCGGCCGGGCTGAGCGCGGTGCTGAGTAGGGCGGGTTTGGGGAGGGTCCCGGTGACCGTCGCCCTGACCATGCTGATCTGCGTCGCCTGGTTCGTGAGCATGATGGGAAGCATCTTGGCCAGCCTGATCGACACTTCGTCCACTCCCCTGCTGTACGCCCTTGGCGCGGTGGTCCTGGTCATCGCCTTGGTCGCCGCCTGGGCCGTCACCAGCGGCGTGGTGATGGGGTTCCAGCGCTTCCTGCCCGGCCGCAAGAGCGAGTCCAAGCACGAACTGGTGGGACGCACCTGCATCATCCGCATCGGCGAGGCCCACGAGGACTTCGGCCAGGCCGAGATCACCACCGCGGGCGGCGCCGCGATCACCATCCCCGTACGCACCACGAGCGGTGAGGTCCTCCCGCTGGGCAGTACCGCACTCATCTTCGACCACAACCGGGACAACGACGTGTTCCTGGTGACCGCCTTCGACGCGGCCCTCGACCCCGGACAGTCCTGACCCGAACACCTGCCTAACCGGAACCTCTGGGCACCTTCGACCGAAATGCGCTCGCTGACCGGTCGCGTCCCCATCTCGTCCACGGTGAACAGGGATGATCTTCCCCGGTTTCGGAACTGTTGGCCCTCTGGGTGCGTCACAATCCACAACGACCGCTACTGCCCCGAACCGGCGCACCCGCGCCGCGCGCCCTCCCCGGTGGCGAGCGAACCCCCGAACACTGCGCAGAAAGAGACTCCTACGTGTTGCTGAGTGCACTCGACACCGGCCAGGAAGCCGCCGACGCGGCGTTCCTGACCGTCGGTGTCGCCCTTGCCATCGGAATCGTCGTCCTCCTCGCGCTCCTGCTGATGGTGACGCGCCTGTTCCGCAAGGTCGAGCAGGGCAAGGCCCTGATCATCAACAAGGTGCGGCACATCACCGTCACCTTCAACGGAGCGATCGTCCTCCCGGTCCTGCACAAGGCCGAGGTCATGGACATCTCACTCAAGAGCCTGACCCTGGAACGCGGCGGCCGCGACGGACTGACCTGCAAGGACAACATCCGCGCGGACATCAAGGTGTTCTTCTACGTCCGGGTCAACGAGACCTCCGAAGACGTCCAGAAGGTCGCGAAGGCGATCGGCACCGAGCGCGCCAGCGACCAGGACACCCTCCAGGAGCTCTTCAACTCCAAGTTCTCCGAGGCCCTCAAGACCGTCGGTAAGCAGTTCGACTTCGAGGAGCTGTTCACCCAGCGCGAGGAGTTCCGCCAGGCGATCGTCTCGCTGATCGGCACCGACCTCAACGGCTACATCCTCGAGGACGTCGCCATCGACGAGCTGGAGCAGACCCCGCTGCACCAGCACGACGCCAACAACATCCTCGACGCGCAGGGCATCTCGAAGATCACGGAGCGCACCTCCAAGGAGCACAAGCGCACCAACGAGTTCGAGAACGACCGCAAGAAGGAGATCGACCGCCAGGACACGGAGACCTCCGAGACCCTCGCCGAGCTGGAGAAGCGCCGCGAGGAGGCGGCCGCCAAGGCCAAGCGCGAGATCGAGATCATCCGTGCCCAGGAGGAGGCCGAGACCGCTGAGGCCCAGGCCCAGGAGCGTCTGAAGGCCGAGACCGCGAACCTGCGCACCAACGAGCAGCTCGGCGTGCAGTCCGAGAACCAGCAGCGCGAGATCGCGGTCGCGAACAAGAACCGCGAGCGCGTCATCGCCATCGAGACCGAGCGCATCGAGAAGGACCGCCTCATGGAGGTGATCGGCCGCGAGCGCGAGACAGAGCTGAGCCGCATCTCCAAGGACAAGGAGGTCGAGGGCGAGAAGCGCGAGGTCGCCGACGTCGTCCGCGAGCGCGTGGCCGTCGACCGCACCGTCGCCGAGCAGGAAGAGGCGATCAAGAAGCTCCGCGCGGTCGAGGAGGCAGAGCGCCAGCGCCAGGCCGTCATCATCAACGCCGAGGCCGAGGCCCAGGAGAACCTGGTCAAGGACATCAAGGCCGCCGAGGCAGCCGAGGCCGCCGCCAAGCACAAGGCCCAGGAGGAGCTCACGCTCGCCGAGGCCCGCCAGCAGGCCGCCGAGCTGGACACCCGCTCCAAGATCCGCCTGGCCGAGGGCCAGCAGGCCGAGGCCGCGGCCGACGGCCTGGCCGAGGTCCAGGTCCGCGAGCAGGACGCCGAGGCCGTCGAGAAGGTCGGCCGCGCCGAGGCCGTCGTGGCCCGCGAGAAGGCCGAGGTCGAGGCCGACGCCGTGGAGAAGAAGCTGCGCGCCGAGGCCGCGGGTCTGACCGACAAGGCCGCCGCCATGGCCGCCCTGGACAACGTCAGCCGCGACCACGAGGAGTACCGCCTGCGCCTGGAGGCCGAGAAGGAGGTGCGCCTGGCCGGCATCGACGTGCAGCGCCAGGTCGCCGAGGCCCAGGCCAGCGCGATGACCGCGGGCTTGGAGAGCGCCGACATCAACATCGTCGGCGGCGACGGCGCCTTCTTCGACCGCATGGTCAACTCGATCGGCATGGGCAAGGCCGTCGACGGCTTCGTCGAGAACTCCGACACCGTGCAGTCGCTGGGCAACGGCTGGTTCAACGGCGAGGGCAACTTCGCCGAGGACATGAAGCGCATCCTGGCGGACGTCGACACCGAGGACATCAAGAACCTCACCGTCTCCGCCCTGCTCCTCAAGCTCATCAGCGCTGGCGGCCCGGACGCGAACAAGCTGGACTCGCTGCTCAACACCGCCCGGTCCATGGGCATCGACCAGCTTCCCGTGAACGCTCTCGCCCCCGTGAAGCAGTGAGGTAGTCCTCAGTGACCGAGGCCCCGTCTCAGGAGACCGAAGGCCCCGGGTCAGACGCCGAGGACGCGCGGTCGCTGGACGCGGGCACCTACGAGGTGCTCCGCGCCCGGCTCCGCGAACAGACCGGCGAACTGGCCCGGCGGACCGAGGAACTCAACAACCGCCGACTCGAGGTGTTCGGCGGCACCGAGCTCTCCCTGCTCGGCACCGAACGCATCCGCACCGAACACAACTGCCTGCCCCGGGACATCGTGAGCGTCGGACGCTCCGTCGGGGACGACGCCGACGGGGACATGATCCTGTTCGGCTACAACGTCTACATCGGCATGCAGAGCAAGACGCACGTGTCCGACGTGTTCTCCCTGCACCGGTACGAGCACGGCGGTGACTCCTTCGAGTTCACCGACGCGCCCGAGGACGCCATCCCCGGGCTGCTCTCCGACGAGAACTTCCAGCAGGGCTTCGCGCAGCTCTACCGCTACTACCGGGACGCGCGCCTGCTCCAGCTGCGCAAGGTCGAGGAGCGGCTGCTGGCCGTGTTCCAGACCGGGCCGCGCACCGAGGACGTGCGCGTCCTGCGGTGGTCGGTCTCGCCCAACGGCGAGATCACCTACCTCGACGACCGCGGGGAACGCGACCACGTGTTCCCCTCCGCACACGGCTTCGAGTGGGTGGAGGCCACCCGCGAGAGCCACGTGCAGGGCCGGCACCCGCACATCTCCATCCGCGACGAGCTGTTCGTGGAGACGGTCGGCGGCGACCTGACCCTCAAGGTCGAGAACAACACCGAAGTCGGCGAGGGCATCTACAGCGAGCCCGTCGACGAGCCGCTGCAGAGCCTGGCCGACGCGTCGGTGTTCCACGCACGCGTGGGCGCGCTGATCCTGCTGCGCGTCCTGCCGTACAACGAGTCCACGTGGCGCTACCTGGTCTTCAACACGCGCACCAAGGGGGTCGAGCGCCTCGACGGCATCGGCCAGTCCTGCCAGCGCCTGCCCGACGACCAAGGGCTCATCTTCCCCGGCGGCTACTACCTGACCACCGGGGTGGCGCGGACCTTCGACACCGACGTCACCGACCTCGAGTTCGAGCGGATGGTGCGCTCACCCAACGGTGAGGACGTCCTCTACGTCTTCCACTCCCGGGCGGACGGCCGCAGCCTGCTGCTGCCGTACAACACCATCCGCAAAGAAGTCGCCAACCCGATCGTCTGCCACGGCTACTCGCTGTTCGACGACGGGACGATGACGGTCTTCCGGGACACTTCCGGGGAGCCCACCCGGGTGCACCCGATGCAGGTGTGGCAGACCCCGTTCGTGTCCGACGTCTACGCCGCGGCACAGCCGGTGGGCACCGGGCCCTTGGAGCGGATCGGCAACGCCGAGCTCGTCCAGGGTGTCTCCGAGTGCCTGTCGGTGTCGCGGATCGCCGAGGACATGCGGCCCTCCACCGAGGTGTTCGAGGCGCTCATCGCGTCCTGCCGACGGGTCCTGGACCGGTTCCACTGGCTCGGTGAGGACGAGCTCGGCGACCTCGCGGGGCCGCTGTCCGAGGTGCGCGGCACTGCGGAGCGGGTTCTGGACGAGTTCGAGACCGTCCAGGAACTCACCAAGCAGGCCGCCGACACCCTCCGCGAGACCGAGGAGAAGACCACCGCGCTCATCCGCCGGTCGCGGGGCGAGACCCCGCGCTCGGCGGAGGGGTGGGTGACCCGCCTGACCGACCTGCGCCGCGCCCAGGGCCAGGCCGCCACGCTGCGCGAGATGCGCTACGTCGACACCGACCGGATCGACGCGGTGGAGGAGAGCCTCGGCGAGGAGATCGCCTCGTCCGGGCGCCGCACCGTGTCCTTCCTGGAGCAGGAAGACGCCTTCGACGGCTACCACTCCGAGGTGGAACGGCTGGTCGAGGAGGCCGAGGCACTGGAGGCGGTCAGCGCCGCCACCGCGGTCGGCGAGCGGATCGCCGAACAGACCGAGGGCCTGCAGGTGGTCACCGAGGTGATCGGATCCCTCGACATCGGCGACGCCCAGGTGCGCACCCGCATCCTGGAGCGGATCAGCGAGGTGATGGCCGGGGTCAACCGGGCCCGCGCCACGCTGGAGTCGAAGCGCAAGGAACTGCTCGCCCGGGAGGGCCGGGCCGAGTTCGCCGCCGAGTTCGCCCTGCTGGGGCAGGCCATCACCGGGGCCATCGCGGCCGCCGACACCCCGGACAACTGCGACGAGCAGCTGGGCCGGATCATGCTCCAGCTGGAGAACCTGGAGTCGCGCTTCGCCGAGTTCGACGACTTCCTCGAAGAGCTGTCGGACAAGCGCGAGGACGTCTACGAGGCGTTCTCCACCCGCAAGCAGTCGCTGGTGGACGAGCGGGCCCGCCGGGCCGACCGGTTGGTCTCCTCCGCCGCCCGCGTGCTGGAGGGCGTGCACCGGCGGGTCGCAACCCTGACCACGCTCGAGGACATCAACACCTACTTCGCCTCGGACGCGATGGTGACGCGGCTGCGCCGCACCTCCGAGGAGATGCGCGAACTGGGCGAGACCGTGCGCGCCGAGGAGCTGGACGGCCAGATCTTGGCTGCACGGCAGGAGGCGGGGCGTGCCCTCCAGGACCGCGCCGACCTCTACGAGGGCGGTGCCGGAGGGGAGACCATCCGGTTCGGCCGCCACCGGTTCGCGGTCAACACCCAGCCCATCGACCTCACCCTCACCCCGCACGACGGGCACATGTCGGTGTCCATCACCGGCACCGACTTCCGGTCGCCCGTCACCGACGAGGCCTTCCAGGAGACCAAGCACCTGTGGGACCGGCTCCTGGTCTCGGAGAGCCCGGAGGTGTACCGGGCCGAATACCTGGCCACGTCCATCCTGGCGTCGGCCGAGGAAGGTGCACTGGAATATGACAGCGGCCGAAGGCCGTCGGTTGAGGGTTGGCGGCGGGCGACGGGTGGGCTGACGGTGGAGGCCCTGCACGACGCGGAACTGCACGCCGAGAACGGGGATTCCCTGTTGTCCCTGGTGCGCGGGGTCGCCGAGTCCCGGTACGACGAGGGGTACGAACGGGGCGTGCACGACCACGACGCCGCCCGCATCCTCTCCGCGCTGCTGCGGCTGCGCGCCGGTGCCGGCCTGCTGCGGTACCCGGGGCAGGCGCGCGCCACCGCGCAGCTGTTCTGGGCGTACGGGGCCGAGAAGGAAAAGCGGGAGGCGTGGCGGACCCGGGCGACGTCGCTCGCTCGGGCCCGGAGCGTGTTCGGGGCACGCCGGTCGGCGGCGATCGACCGGTTGCGCACCGAACTGGCCGAGGGTGTGGACACGTTCCTCACCGAGACCGGCCTGTACCAGGACGCCGACCTGGAACTGGTGGGTGACTACCTGTTCGAGGAGCTCGCCGCGGACGGCCCCAACGAGCGGGGCTTCGTGTCGGGCGGAGGCGCGCGCCAGCTGCTGGACCGGTTCCACCGGGCCCTGGGAAGCACACGGGAGACCAACCGCAAGGCCTTCGAGGAGGACCTGCGCAAACTCGACGACGTGGCCGCCCGCCACCAGCTGGTGACGGCGTGGTTGGAGGCGTACGCGACCACGCTGGAAGAACCGGTGGCCCCGGGGGACCTGCCCGAGGCGACGGCGATCGAGCTGACCGGCAGCAGCGCCGGCCAGTCCGGCGGCAGCGTGGACCGGTACGAGTCCTCGGCCGCCGTGGGCGAGACCGTGTCGGGCCTGCTGGGTTCGCACCCCCGGATCAGCGAGCGTTCCCTGGAGGTGCGGCTGGACGAGATCCTGCCGCGCACCCGCAGGTTCCGCACCGTGGATGTGCCCGCCTACCGGGACTTCCAGCGCAGGCGGAACGCACTTGTGGAACAGGAGCGCCACCGCCTGCGGCTGGAGGAGTACAAGCCGAAGGTGATGAGCGGGTTCGTGCGGAACCGGCTGCTCGACGAGTCGTACCTGCCGCTGATCGGCGACAACCTCGCCAAGCAGCTGGGCGCGGCCGGCGACGACAAGCGCACGGACCAGAGCGGTCTGCTCCTGCTCATCTCCCCGCCCGGTTACGGCAAGACCACGCTCATGGAGTACGTGGCGAGCCGCCTGGGCCTGGTGTTCGTCAAGGTGAACGGCCCCGCGCTGGGGCACGCGGTCACCTCGCTGGACCCGGCGGACGCCCCGGACGCCACGTCCAGGCAGGAGATCGAGAAGATCTCCTTCGCCCTGGAGATGGGCAGCAACACGATGCTGTACCTGGACGACATCCAGCACACCAACCCGGAGCTCCTGCAGAAGTTCATCTCCCTCTGTGACGGGCAGCGCCGGATGGAGGGTGTCTGGGAGGGCCGGACCCGCACCTACGACCTGCGCGGGAAGCGGTTCGCCGTCTGCATGGCCGGTAACCCGTACACCGAGCAGGGCAAGCGGTTCCGGATCCCGGACATGCTGGCCAACCGCGCCGACGTGTACAACCTGGGCGACGTGCTCTCAGGCAAGGAGGAGCTGTTCGCGCTCAGCTACATCGAGAACGCGCTCACCTCCAACCAGACCCTGGCACCGCTGTCGACCCGGGACCGGGAGGACATCCACACGTTCGTGCGGATGGCGCAGGGCGACGACTCCGTCGGAACCGACCGGCTGAAGCACCCGTACTCGGCCGCGGAGGTGGACCGGATCGTGTCGGTCCTCCAGAAGCTGCTGCGGGTGCAGGAGGTGGTGCTGGCCAACAACCAGGCCTACATCGCCTCGGCCGCCCAGTCCGAGGATTCACGGACCGAGCCCCCGTTCCAGCTCCAGGGTTCGTACCGGAACATGAACCGGCTCGCCGAGAAGATCGTGCCGGTCATGAACGAGGCCGAGGTGGAGGCCGCGATCGACGACCACTACCTGGGCGAGGCGCAGACCCTCACCTCCGGTGCGGAAGGCAACCTGCTGAAGCTGGCCGAACTGCGCGGAGTGATGACCCCCGAGCAGGAGGAGCGCTGGGCCGAGGTCAAGGAGGGCTTCCGGAGGGGCCGCGCCTTGGGCGGGTCGGACGACGACCCGATGACCCGGGCCATCGGCGCCATGGGCCTGCTGGCCGACCGGGTCGGTGAGATCGGCACCGCGATCGACCGCAACGCGGAGCAGTAGCGCCGCGACGGAGTAGGAGCTCCGAACCGGCGCATGGGAGCCGTTGGCTCAGGGGCCGCCGCCCGGAAGCAGGACCTCCGGGCGGCGGCCCTCTTGTGTCACCACCCGGTGGCGGGGAGGAGGCGGCGTTCGAGTTCGGGGGCGAGGGTGCGCATGTAGGTCGCGGTGATGTGGCTCCTGTCCCAGTAGACGAGGACGTTGCCGACGACCGGGCGGCAGGTCTCGGGTTCGCAGAGGTGGTCGGTGAGGTCGAGTGCCGTGACGTTGGCGGGCAGGTCCGCGCCTTCGAGGGGTGACTCCTCGGCCATCGACTCCGCGGGGGCGACGGCGCACTCCTGCGGGGCGGACTCGGAGAGGCACTCGGGGGCGTCGAAGGTTAGGCGCGGGGTGTCGCGGACCGCGATGACCCGTACCCCCAGGACCGCCAACTCTTCCCAGCGGTCGACGTAGCCGTCCACCAACTGCTCCTCGCCGTAGCCCGCGGTGGTGTCCAGGCTGGTGGTGGTACCGGTGGTGAACACGGCGTCGGGCCTCAGGGAGCGGAGTTCGGCCATGACGCCCCGGTTCCACTCGGCGCATTCGGTGTAGGGCTCCCCCTTGTAGAGCTGGGGTGCGTCGGTGAACAGACAGGCCCCCTTGGTGATGTTGACCAGCCGCCAGTCGTGCTCCCGCGCGAGCTCTTCGAGGGCGGGGAACCAGTGGGCCGCGTGCGATCCGCCGACCAGGGCGACGGTGCGGTCCGGGTCCTGGGAACCGTAGGCGCAGGTGATCACCTCAGTGCCGCCGGTGTCCTGGTTGCACCCGTCGTCGTAGGTGACCGGGGTGTCCTCCGCGGCCGCGGCCAGAGCGGGGAGCACCGGGTCCGCGTATTCACCGTGGTCGTCCCCGGGCAGCGCGGCCGCGCCCGGGTAGCGGACGGGATCGTTGAGGAGTTCCGCCAGGCGCCGCTGTTCGGCGTCCATCCGGGCCGACCACACACTCGTGGCGAGGAGGAGGGGCACCAGGCACGCCGCGGCGACCGTCGGGGCGCGCAGACGGCTGCCGCCGCGGCCGACGCGGACGATCCGGTCCGAGAGCGGGGTCGTCGCGGCGGCCAGGGCCGTCGAGAGGGCGAGGACGGCCAACCCGCCGAGAGGGCTGGCTACGCTGCGGCCGGTGGCCTCCAGGTAGAACACCAGGACCGGCCAGTGCCAGAGGTAGAGGGCGTAGGACAGCGAGCCGACGTAGCGCAGCGGACGGAGGGTGAGCAGGCGGTCGGCACCCCACGGGGAGCCGGTGGTTCCGGCGACGATGACCGCGACGGCCGCCAGGGTGGGCCACAGGGCCGCATAGCCGGGGAAGACCTCGGACACGTGGAGGAGGACCCCGCACAGGAGCAGGGCGGCCAGGCCGGTCCAGCCGAGGAGGAGGCGGACGGCCTTGGGCGGGTTCAGGCGGGAGAGGAGCAGCGCGAGCAGGCCGCCGAGGGCGAACTCCCACAGGCGGGCACCGGTGTCGAAGTAGGCCCACGGCTGGTCGGCCCGGGTCATGTGCACCGAGTAGGCCAAGGAGAGGGCGAACACAACGGTCAGGGCCGCGAGGACCACCCGGCGCAGGGCATGCCCGCGACGGGCGGCCCACCACGCGGCGAGGCCGATCATCAGCGGCCACAGCAGGTAGAACTGCCCCTGGATGGACAGCGACCAGAAGTGCAGGAAGGGCCCGCCCCCGTCACGGGCCAGGTAGTCGACGGACTCCAGGGCCAAGTGCCAGTTCAGGTGGTAGAGCGCGGCGGCGGAGGCCTCCGCAACGGAGTCCCGCCAGCGTGCCTCGGGGTAGAGGAAGCGGGCGCTCAGCAGCGTCACCGCGATCACGAGGGCCGCCACGGGGACCAGGCGCGTCGCGAGGCGGCTGAGGAAGGCGCCGTAGCGGAGGTTGCCGCGTTCGGCCGCGCGCACCAGGGATCCGGTGATGAGGAAACCGGTGAGCAGCAGGAAGACGTCGACGCCGCCGGAGACCCGGCCGAACCACACGTGGTAGACGGCCACGAGCAGGACGGCGACCGCCCTCAGGCCGTCGATCTCCCGCCGGTGTGCCGGGCTGTGGCTGGTGTCGTGGCCGGGGCCGCTGATCGTTCTCACGGGGAGCCCACGTTCCCGAGGCCACATGACGAGCGGGGATACGCGGGTTGACGCCCACCGGAAACCGGTGGGAACAGGGCTCCCGGCTGCCGGTACTACAGCCGGATGGTCCCGCGCCCCGGGTCCGTGATCATCTTCGGGTCGCGGTCGCGCAGTATCGCGATGATGGGCGCGACGGTGTCGGCCTGTTGGGCGTACTCACCCTCCTCGGCCATAAGGCCGACGATCTGGAAGAACAGCACCAGGCCGTTGTCGGTGTCCAGGATGCGGATGTCGGCGTCCGGGACGATGGCCAGGGAGGTCATGTCACCGTTGGACGCCTCGCCACCGAGCGGGGACGGCGTGATGATCCAGTGGCCGACGTCCAGTTGGGCGCCGGCCAGGAACTGCTGGGCCAGGGCGTGCAGCACGCGCAGGATCCACGCGGGCACCGCTTCGTCGTCGGGCTCGCGCGGGATACGGCAGGTGAACTCGAACCCCGCTCCTGAGACGCGGGGCTCCTCACTGGTCTTCTCCCCGAGCTCGGTCAGGCCGAAGGTGACCAGGAGCCAGTGGTCCGGCATCGGGTAGGCGAGTACCCCGTTCAGGCCGTCGGTCTCGCCGTCGGCGGCGAACTGGACGGTCAGCGGCTGCACGTCCGGGTACCGATCGGCCCAACCCTCGTAGATCCGGGTGAGTCCGGGAAGGATCTCCAGCATCGTGTGTCGCTCTCCAGGTCGCGGTCGTTCCACCTCACGGCTGTGCCGCCCCCAGGATATGCGTGCCCGGACCCCGCTTTCGGGCCGCTGGTACTGGGGCCCCTGTTTCGGATGGGGCCCGAGCGGTGAGGGTTGACAGTCCGAGCACGGAAACGGGGAACGGTTATGAGACACCTACGGCTGCCGTCCGGCGGTGAGCTGCCGGTACTGGGACAGGGCACCTGGGGCATGGGGGAGGACCCTTCGGCGCACGCGTCGGAGGTCACCGCGCTGCGGCACGGGCTCGACCTGGGACTCGGGCTGGTCGACACCGCCGAGATGTACGGCTCAGGCGGGGCGGAGCGCGTGGTGGGCGAAGCCATCCGGGGCCGCCGGGACGACGTGTTCCTGGTGAGCAAGGTCCTACCGCACCACGCCGACCGGCAGGGCACGGTGAGTGCCTGCGAGGACAGCCTGCGCCGGCTGGGAACCGACCACATCGACCTGTACCTGCTGCACTGGCGGGGCGGGGTGCCGCTCGCCGAGACGTTGGCGGCCTTCGCCGAACTGCAGGAGGCGGGGAAGATCGGCGGGTTCGGGGTCAGCAATTTCGACACCGATGACATGCGCGAGCTGTGGTCCTCGGCGGGCGGCGACGCCTGCGCGACCAACCAGATCCTCTACAACCTGTCCCGGCGCGGCCCCGAGTACGACCTCCTGCCGTGGTGCCGGGACCACGAGGTTCCGGTGATGGCCTACTCCCCGATCGAGCAGGGCCGCCTGCTCGGCGACCCGGTCCTGGCGGAGGTCGCCGCGGGGCACGGGGTCACGCCGGCGAGGGTGGCGATCGCCTGGGTGCTGGCGGGCGGAGGCCTGTGCGCGATCCCGAAGGCGAGCGACCGCGCGCACGTGGAGGAGAACCGGGCAGCCCTGGACCTACGGCTGACCGAGGAGGACCTCAAGGCGCTGAACGATCGTTTCCCGCCGCCCGCGGGGGCGAGCCCGCTCGACGTGCTCTGAACGGAGCGCGGCACCACAAGGCGCCACAAGGGGCGGCGTAGTCAGGGCCGCCGCAACCAGGGCCGCCGCAACCAGAGTCAGCGCGACGTGACCCTGTCCCCGAGGTGACACTTCCCCATCCCCCTGCCTCGGGGCCCTTGTCCACCCACGGTCCGGAAGGTAATTTCCCTCCGGACTCACTGAGTTTGTAGAAAACTACCGCCACCCCGGCGGTAGTCCCCCTCGAACCCGCTCAGAAGAGGTGGACAGCGTGAACACCCCCCGACCCCCTTGGCACGGGCGTGCCCGAAACCTCCCCGCCACCCTCACCGCCTTCGTAACCGCGGCAGTCCTCGCCGCATCGCCCCAGGCCGCACTCGCCGACGGCGACCCCGTCGAATTCACCCCCACCCCGGCCGGCACCCCCGCGGAGCGCGCTGCCGCGGACCAGGACGTACTGGAGGCGAAGCTGGCCAACGCCGAGGTGCCGCCCGGCCAGCTCACCTTCGGTAGCGAACCCCTGGCCGCCGCCGAGAGTGCCGCGGAGAGCGCGGCCGACGGTGCGTCCTGCGCGATCTCCGCAGACGAGGCCACCGCCCTGGCGCTGGCACCGGTATGGCCCGAAGTCTCCGCGGGCACCCCGGACACCCCCTCACCGATGACCCTGTCCCGGTACGACAACCAGGACGGGCTGTACGACCCCGAAGGGCGCGACGGGCTGTTCTTCAACCCGGGCGTGGGCCTGTGGCAGATGGACTCCGCCGGGCTCGGAACCGACAACACGGCGGGCGAGGCCATCGACTCCGCGTGGGTGTCCGACCTCGTGGTGCCCTACATCGTGGACAGGTACTGCACGGCCCTGAACGGTGGGGCCGAAGCGCCCGCCGCCAGGGCGGACGCGTGGACGGACTGGAACGCCTGCTCCGACGGCGCCTGCGACGACGTGTACTGGCGCGCGCTGAACGACGGCATCGAAGCGGACCCGGGTGTGGGCCGCCACGGCGGCGCCGAACCGCGCACGTGCGAGTACGGCGGTTCCTCGCACGACTGCCTCTTCGTGGACGTGGCCGACGCCCAGGGGGCGGACTGGTGGACCGACCCTGGTAGCGGCCAGTCCCCCGTGCCGCACCCGTTCTACGTGCTCCGGGACGACTCGGGCGACGGAACCCAGGAGGTGCGCGTCTGGCTCGCGGAGGATTCCGGGCACGGGGTGGACGTGACCGTCACCCGCGCGTTCGGCGACGACGCCCGGGACGCGCTCACCTGGACCGACGGCGAGGCCCTGTGCGACTCGACCGCCGGCCGGGGCTCCTGCTGACGGGCAAGCGCCCGCTGATCGGTGTGCCAATGGCCCTGGCTCAGAAAGACAGGGCCATTGGTCCCGCTCCCGGCGCCGGGCGCGGGGCCAGAGTTCGCCGCCCACATCGGCACATCGCCCGCGAACAGGGCATTCGCACTCTTGACGTGGCTTTGAGGACACAAGTGTCTATCGTCACTGGCATCCAGGCCTACTGGGTAGTAACATTGACTTGTTACTAGTCGGTAGATCCGCGTGTACAGACACCGCGGCCGGGGACACAAAGCGGAGCTGTCCATGACGCATTACAAGAGCAACCTGCGCGACATCGAGTTCAACCTCTTCGAACTCTTCAAGCGCCAAGACGTACTGGGCGAGGGCCCGTTCGAAGAGCTGGACGAGGACACCGCACGCACGATCCTGGACGAGGTCAACCGTCTCGCGACCGGCGTGGTCGCCGAGTCCTTCGAGGACGCCGACCGCAACCCTCCGGTCTTCGACCCCAAGACGAACACCGTCGCCATCCCCGAGAGCCTGAAGAAGTCCTACAAGGCCTACATGGACGCCGGCTGGTACAACATCGACCTGCCCCAGGAGCTCGGCGGCCTCGGCGCCCCCCGCTCGCTGGTGTGGGCCGCGGCCGAGCTGATCCTGGGCTCCAACCCCTCCATCCACATGTACTCGGCCGGCCCCGGCTTCGCGAGCATCCTGCACTCCGAAGGCAACGAGGCTCAGAAGAAGTTCGCCGAGCAGGCCATCGAGCGCGGCTGGGGCGCCACCATGGTGCTGACCGAGCCGGACGCCGGTTCGGACGTCGGCGCGGGCCGCAGCAAGGCCACCGACCAGGGCGACGGCACCTGGCACATCGAGGGTGTGAAGCGCTTCATCACCTCGGCCGAGCAGGACATGACCGAGAACATCTTCCACCTGGTGCTGGCCCGCCCCGAGGGCGCAGGCCCCGGCACGAAGGGCCTCTCCCTCTTCCTGGTGCCGAAGTACCTGGTCAACGAGGACGGCTCCCTCGGTGAGCGCAACGGCGCCTACGTCACCAACGTCGAGCACAAGATGGGCCTCAAGGCCTCCACCACCTGTGAGCTGACCTTCGGCGACAAGCACCCCGCCATCGGTTACCTCGTCGGTGACAAGCACGACGGCATCCGCCAGATGTTCCTCGTCATCGAGTACGCGCGGATGATGGTCGGGACGAAGGCGATCGCCACCCTGTCCACCGGCTACCTCAACGCCCTCGAGTACGCCAAGAACCGCGTGCAGGGCAACGACATCGCCGGGGCCAAGGGCTCCCCGAAGGTCACCATCACCCACCACCCGGACGTGCGTCGCAGCCTCATGACGCAGAAGTCCTACGTCGAGGCCATGCGTTCGCTGGTCCTCTACACGGCCACCACGCAGGACGAGATCCAGATCGCGCAGGCCAAGGGTGAGGACGCCACCGAGCTGGAGGCCATGAACGACCTCCTGCTGCCGATCGTCAAGGGTGTTGGGTCGGAGCGCTCCTACGCGCTGCTCGCCGAGTCCCTGCAGACCCTGGGCGGCTCCGGGTTCCTGCAGGAGTACCCGATCGAGCAGTACATCCGTGACGCCAAGATCGACACCCTCTACGAGGGCACCACGGCGATCCAGGCCCAGGACTTCTTCTTCCGCAAGATCGTGAAGAACGGCGGCCAGGCCATCGGCAAGCTGTCCGCCGAGATCAAGGCCTTCGCCGAGAGCGAGGCCGGCAACGGCCAGCTCAAGGAGGAGCGCGCGCTCCTGCTGAGCTCCCTCGGCCAGGTCGAGAAGATGGTCGAGCTCATGGTCGGCCACGCGATGGGCTCCGCCGAGGACACCCGTGAGCTGTACAAGGTCGGCCTGAACTCGGTCCGCCTGCTCAACGCCTTCGGCGACGTCGTCCTGGCCTGGCTGCTGCTCCGCCAGGCCGAGATCGCGCTCAACAGCATCGACGGCGCCAGCGACGAGGACAAGAACTTCTACACCGGCAAGATCGCCGCCGCGCGCTTCTTCGCCGAGCAGTTCCTGCCCCGCGTGGAGGCCGAGCTGAAGATCGCCCAGACTGTGAACCTGGGCCTCATGGAGGTGCCCGAGGAGGCTTTCTAAGCCCCTCGAGCCAGGCCTCTCGGGCTAAGCCCCTCGCCCTCGGGCCCGGCTCAACCGTGTAACACCGCCGGAAGGGCGGGACGACCAGGTCGTCCCGCCCTTCCGGCGTTCCTTCCGACATTCCTTCCAACGTTCCCTCCGGCGTTCAGCAATGTCTGCACATGCCAAAGCGGGGAGACGGAAGTCTGAGTGCCAGAAGCTTGGGAGACGGAAGCTTGGGGGACGGAAGCTTGGGAGACGGAAGCTTGGGAGACGGAAGCTTGGGAGACGGAAGCTTGGGAGACGGAAGCCCGAACACTCAGAATCTCGGAAAACCGAGGAGTGAGCTGAAGCTCTTTACCTCCGATCAACACGGACAGGGCACTTGAAGAATAAACGGGGGCTCCTTATGGCTAGAGTTCCCCATATCGCTTCGGGTGCCCTCCTTTCCCGCCGCCCGATTGTGGCCGTCTCCACTGCGCGCGTCAAGGTCGTCGCCATCGAGCGCTTCGCGCGTCAACGGCGCTCCACCTTGACCCGCTCCGCTACGACGGCGGGTTGGCGGCTATCGGGAAAGGGGGCAGGGTGGTTGAGGTCCGAGCGGGAAAAACTCGGGCTCCGCCCGAAAGACGGATTCTGTCGGCCTGGCGGCCGATGCCTGACCCTGCGCCGGAGCGTCGACGAGTCGGGTGTCGCGGCCGGTCATGGTGGGCTGCGGGGGCCGAACAGCGCGACCTTCGGCCGGGTGGGCCACTGCGCCGGAGCCCACCGCTTGCGGGTGTCGCGGCTGGTCACTGTGCGCGGCGAACCCCTCCCGCTGGGCCTTTTTCCGATGATCTTGCTACCAGTAGCAATTTCGGCGCCGAGATTGACTCTGGTAGCAAGATCATTCCCATAGGGGCACACATTTGTCCGCTTTGCCAAGGAATGCGGTCAAGGGAGGCTGGGTCCCTTTCCTGGAAGGCTTCTTTCCGGGGAATGGAAAAGGCGGGTCGGGGTGGCCTGGTAAGGGTGTTATCACTCCCGGGTTAGGTCCTTTCTGGGTCTTTCTTGATATCCTTATTGGTATGACTTCTTCTTTCGGGCAGTGCGGGAATGCGGCGGGCAATACGCCCGCCGTTTCCGCCATGGGCACCGCCCGGGAGAAGATCACCGTGGAGATGGCGGAGGTGCCCCCGACCGGAGCAGCTGGCCAGGTCCTGGATGTGATCTCGCAGGTGTTCGAGGACTTCGACCGGGCCCAGCTTGCGATGCTGCTGCGGTTGGCGCAGCTGGAGGCGGCCGGGACCCTGTTGGAGGCGGGTGGGCAGAGGTCGGTGCAGAACTGGCTGATCCACTCGGTGGGGATGGCCCCCGTTGAGGCCAACGGGCGCGCCGAGCTGGCGCGGCGGTTGTTCGCCCAGGAGCTTCCCGCCACCCGCCAGGGCCTGGACTCCGGGTTGCTGTCCATCGGCGAAGCCGTCGCGGTGTGCAAGGCCGCTGATAAGGCGGTGGGGGCGCGCAACACTGGCCGCT
>NZ_BAAGZJ010000093.1:0-30144 GCF_054778635.1 Nocardiopsis nanhaiensis | reverse complement strand
ACATCCACTCCTGGATCAGGGTGTGGAACGAGGACCCTCGACCCTATGTGTGGCACAAGACGGCCGAGGAGATCCTCGAATCCCTTGCTTCGTACTGCCGACGAATTAACGACTCAGGACACTAGGGGACACCCGCGCACGAAAGGGGGCGGGTGGCGTGAACCCCCCGGTTCCACGCCGCCCGCCCTTCGCGGTGTCTCCCCCTCCGCCACAGTCCCCGGGCAGTCCCCCTCTGTTCCACCCAGGCGAGTGTCGCACGGACACCGCCGGAAACTACAGTGTGTAGCTCCCTTGTTTCTCAAGGTATCAGTGAGCCACGTCACCTTCACCCCCTGATACGGAACAGTTATCCTCTGTGATTTCTCCGTGTTCAGGCGGCCCTTACCGACCCTCTTCTGGGCGCATCCCCCTAGGCTGAGGGCCATGACCAAACGGGACACGGACAAGCCGGTCGTACTGTCGAAGATCTACACGCGCACCGGCGACGCCGGGACGACGGCGCTCGGCGACATGAGCAGGACCTCCAAGAACGACACCAGACTCGTCGGCTACGCCGACACTGAGGAGGCCAACGCCGCCATCGGTGTCGCGCTGGCCATGGGCGACCTCCCCCAGGACGTCCGCGACCTGCTGCAACGGATCCAGAACGAACTCTTCGACCTGGGGGCGGACCTGTCCACCCCGATCGTGCCCGACCCCGAGTTCCCCCCGCTGCGCGTCCTCCCCGAGTACGTCACCCACCTCGAGGAGGCCTGCGACACCTACAATCAGGACCTGCCGACCCTGCGGAGCTTCATCCTGCCCGGCGGATCCCCCACCGTGGCGCTGGTACACACGGCCAGGATCGTGGCCCGCCGGGCCGAGCGCTCGGTCTGGGCGGCGATCGAGGAGCACGGGGACACCGTCAACCCGCTCACCGCGCAGTACCTGAACCGCCTCTCCGACCTTCTGTTCATCCTCGGCCGATACGTCGCCGAGGAGGGCGAGGAGGTCCTCTGGAAGCCCGGCGGGGAGCGCTAACGGGCCCGCCCGGGGCCGAAAGCGCTGGCTCCGGCCCCGGATTCACCCCCTGCCAACTGCACGGACAGAAGGGATTCCGGCGATCGTGTGTGCTCCGCCCCCGAACGGCTAGGGCTTTGGGTAAGCGATTCCCCCGAACAGGAGGACAGACGCATGACCGCAAGAGCAAAGCCCGGCAGTGTCATCGCCGTTCTGGTGCTGCTGATCCTGATCGCGGTGTACCAACTCGTCTATGGGGCCTTCGGCCTCCTCGGGGCCGTGACCATCGACTCGGGTGCGCTGATCGACATGCTCCCGGCCGGTCAGGCCGAGCAGATGGAGGCGCTCGGCGAGCAGATCTGGGCCGCCTACGTGGGTGCGGCGGTCGCACTGGTGTACGGCATCGCCGCCGTCGCGCTCGCGGTGATGGTCGGCAAGGGCGACGCCCGCGCGCGGACAGCGACCCTCGGTGTCAACGCCGCCGCCGGTGTGATCATCCTGGGCCTGGCGATCAGCCCCGTCTACAGCTTCGGTGCGCTCATCTCAGCAACCTTCGCCTTCACCGTGGTGGCCCTGCTCTACAACAAGTCCTCCAAGGACTACTTCTCCACGAGGGCCGCCGATCCCGCAGTGGACTGACCAGAACCGGGGCGGTACCCAGCGACGGGTACCGCCCCCGAAGTCCTAGTGGGGGCCGTCGAGTTCGCGCTCGACGGCCTCCACCTTGCTGTGCAGACCGTCGGAGACACCCTCCCGGATGTCGGCCTTCAGGGTCAGGCTCACCCTGGACTCACCCTCACCGGCGGCCTCGACCGCGCGTTTGACGACGTCCATCACCTCGTCCCACTCACCCTCGACGGAGGTGAACATGGCGGAGGTCTCGCTGGGCAGTCCGCTCTCGCGCACCACCTTGACGGCGCGGGCCACGGCGGGAGCGACGGACTCGCCGTTGCCGAGCGGGGACACTGAGAAAGCCACGATGGTACTCATGCCGCCATGGGAACACACCGGTGTCACCTCTGTGAACCGCCCCGCCGTCAGGCGCACGGCAATACTGCGTCAGGCCTCCCAACGGGTGCCCGGAGGCATCGACTCCACCCACGAAAGGAAACCGGTGAGCACACTCTCCCCCATCGCGACCTCGTAGGAGGCCTCCTTGGGGTCGCTGCCGTCCTCCGCGGCCCACCCGATCTCCAAGACCGTGAGGTCGGCCGGCAGGTCGTCGACCTCGTCGGGGGAACGGCGTCCCACAACGACAAGACCGCGGCGCGACAGCTTCGCTGTCGGCCGCGGTCTGAGCGAGAGGACGGGGAACCAGGCCAGGTTCTCCGAGCCGTACCGGCCGAAACCGATACGCCAGGAACCCCGACGGCCCTTCACCCCTCGCGCACGCAGATAACACTCGACGGCACCGCCGCTGCGCAACAGCACGAACCTTCGTGCCATTCCCGCGACCACCGCCAGCAGAACGGCGACGCACAGGGTGAGGACCACCCACCACAAGGATTCCAACAACGGCGTTCCCTGCAGAGGTCCCACTCCCACGTCCGTTCCGCCTTCCGGCTTCGCTAGGCGACTTCCTCGCCCGCAGCACGCAGGCGGCTGCGCGCACGGCCGACGGCCGGGCTGTCGCCCGACTCGGTCGCGCTCGTCAGCGCCTTGCGCGCACGGTCCACATCGATGTCCTCGGAGAGCTCGGCGGTCTCGGCGAGGATGGAGATCCGACCCTCACCCGAAACCGAGACGAACCCGCCGTGGGCGGCGGCCCGGACCTCGCCGGTCTCACGCGCGCCCAGAACGCGAACGACCGCGTCCTCGGCCAGAAGCGACAGCACCGGGACGTGCCCGGGCTGGACGCCGATCTCGCCCTCGACGGTCTTCGCGATGACCATGTCGCCTTCGCCCGCCCAAACCTCACGGTCCGGAGAGACGATCTCGACGAAAAGCTTCTTCGACACTGCCACAAACTCCTCGGCTAGCGGGTGGGTTCGGCGGGGTCGAGCACGAACCGATACTCGACCCCGCCTGGGAACTAGCCCCGCCCGTCGCCCTCCCTCCCCAGGGAATCCTGTCAAGGGAGGGCACTGACGTGCAGTCCTCGGTCGTGCTCGACGGATTATTTCGCGCTCGCGACCACCACGCTGCCTCTCGCGGCGCCGATGTCGCCCGGACAGCCAACCCCGGGCTGACCTTCGCTCATCGTCTGGCGAGAGATTGCGTGGAGGCCGCTCGCGTCGGGTCGGCTCCGCCGACACGGGCGAAAGCATCCGTCGAACACTCCCTAGCCTTCCTGTAGCTTCTTGGCCTTCTCGACGGCCATCTCGATGTTGCCGACATCGAGGAACGCCTGCTCGGGAAGGTGGTCGTACTCACCGTCGCAGAGCGCCGTGAAGGAAGTGATGGTCTCCTCCAGAGGCACGAACACGCCCGGGTTGCCGGTGAACTTCTCGGCGACGAACATGTTCTGCGAGAGGAAGCGCTCCAGGCGACGGGCCCGGTTGACGATGATCTTGTCCTCTTCGGACAGCTCGTCCATACCCAGGATGGCGATCTGGTCCTGCAGGTCGTTGTTGCGCTGCAGGATCTCCTTGACGCGCTGGGCCACCTGGTAGTGCTCCTCACCCACGTACTGCGGGTCGAGGATGCGGGAGGTGGAGGCCAGCGGGTCCACCGCCGGGTAGATGCCCTTCTGCGAGATCGGCCGGGAAAGCTCGGTCGTCGCGTCCAGGTGGGCGAAGGTGGTCGCCGGAGCGGGGTCGGTGTAGTCGTCCGCGGGGACGTAGATCGCCTGCATGGAGGTGATCGAGTGACCCCGCGTCGAGGTGATCCGCTCCTGGAGCTGACCCATCTCGTCCGCCAGGTTGGGCTGGTAACCCACGGCCGAGGGCATACGGCCCAGCAGCGTGGAGACCTCCATACCCGCCTGGGTGAAACGGAAGATGTTGTCGATGAAGAGCAGCACGTCCTGGTTCTGGACGTCGCGGAAGTACTCAGCCATCGTCAGGGCCGAGAGCGCCACGCGCAGACGGGTGCCCGGGGGCTCGTCCATCTGGCCGAAGACGAGCGCGGTGTCCGGGAGGACGCCCATCTCGTCCATCTCCAGGAAGAGGTCCGTACCCTCACGGGTGCGCTCACCGACACCGGCGAACACGGACACACCACCGAAGTTACGGGCGATACGGGTGATCATCTCCTGGATGAGCACCGTCTTGCCCACACCGGCACCACCGAAGAGGCCGATCTTCCCACCGCGGACGTACGGGGTGAGGAGGTCGATGACCTTGATTCCCGTGACCAGCATCTCGGTCTTGGACTCGAGCTGGTCGAAGGCGGGGGCCTTGCGGTGGATCGGCCAGCGCTCGGTCACACCGAGCTCGGCGGTGGGCACGTCCATGGACTCGCCCAGGGTGTTGAACACGTGGCCCTTGACGATGTCGCCGACGGGCACGCTGATCGGCGCGCCCGTGTCGCGCACCTCGGCGCCACGGACCATGCCGTCCTGCGGGGCGAGGGAGATGGCGCGGACCAGGTTGTCACCCAGGTGCTGGGCGACCTCCAGGGTGATGACCTTCTCCTCGCCACCGATGCTGACATCGGTGTGCAGGGCGTTGTAGATGGCAGGCAGGGAACCGACGGGGAATTCCACGTCGAGAACCGGGCCGGTGACCCGGGCGATGCGGCCGGTGGCGGTGCCAGCGCCGGCCGAACCTTCAACTGTCGCAGTCACTTTTCGTTACTCACTTCCCGCGCTGGACCCAGAGAGCGCATCGGCACCGCCGACAATCTCACTGATCTCATTGGTGATCTCGGCCTGACGTGCCTGGTTGGACAGGCTGGTCAGGTTCTTGACGAGTTCTTCCGCGTTGTCGGTCGCGGCCTTCATGGCCGCGCGACGGGACGCCTGCTGGGAGGCGGCGGACTCGAGGAGGGAGGCGTAGATCCGGTTGACCACGTACTGCGGGAGCAGCTGGTCCAGGACCTCCTCCGCGGACGGCTCGAACTCGTAGAGCGGCAGCGCGTCGCCGCCGTGCGACTCCTCGAGCTCGTCCTCCTCGACCTCTTCCACCTCCAGCGGGAGGGCGCGAACCGCCCCGGCCCGCTGGGTCAGCATCGACACGAACTCCGTGGAGACCACGTGAATCTCGTCGACACCACCCTCGGCGGTGTCCTGGGAGAACTTCTCCATGAGAGTGGAGCCGATCTCCTGGGCGTGCGCGTGGGTCGGACGCTCGGTGAAGCCTTCCCAGCTCTCCTCGACCCTGCGGTCGCGGAACTTGTAGAACGCCGCACCCTTGCGACCCACCATGTAGGTGAGGACCTCCTTGCCCTGCTCCTTGAGGAGCTGGGTGAGGGCCTCGGCCTCCTTGATGACGTTGGTCGAGTAGGCGCCGGCCAGGCCCTTGTCGCTGGTGATGACCAGGACGGCCGCGCGGGTGGGGTTCTCGGCCTCGGTCAGCAGCGGGTGATCACTCACCCGGCTGGCCAGGGCCGACACCGCCCGCGTGATCTCCCGTGCGTAAGGGTTGGCAGCCTCGGCCGCGCGCTGCGCCTTGGTGATGCGCGTGGCGGCGATCAGCTCCATCGCACGGGTGATCTTCGCCGTCGCCTTCGTCGCGCGGATCCTCCGGCGATAGATGCGAAGCTGTGCACCCATGGGTTACTTCCCGCCCTTGGCGACCTTGATGGTCTCCTGGCCGACCTTCTCCTCAGTGAGCGCCTCTTCCTCGGCCTCAACACCGAGGAGGGTGCCGGCCGAGGTCTGGAAGCCCTGCTTGAACTTCTCGATGGCGCCCTGGAGGGTCTTCTGGCTCTCGTCCTCGAACTTGCCGGTCTCCCGGATGGTGTCGAGAACAGCCTTGTGCTCGCGCTCCAGGAAGGACAGGAAGTCGTCCTCGAAGCGGCGGACATCGTCGACGGGGACCTCGTCGATCAGGCCGGTGTTACCCATCCAGATCGAGACGACCGTCTTCTCCATGGCGAAGGGCGAGTACTGGCCCTGCTTGAGGAGCTCCATCATCCGGGCACCGCGCTCCAGCTGCTGCTTGGACACGGCGTCCAGGTCCGAACCGAAGGCGGAGAACGCCTCGAGCTCGCGGTACTGGGCCAGGCCCAGACGCAGCGTGCCGGAGACCTTCTTCGTGGCCTTGGTCTGGGCCGAACCACCGACACGGGACACGGACACACCGACGTCGATCGCCGGGCGCTGGCCCTGGTTGAACAGGTCCGAGTTGAGGAAGACCTGGCCGTCGGTGATGGAGATGACGTTGGTGGGGATGTAGGCCGAGACGTCGCCCGCCTTGGTCTCGATGATCGGCAGAGCGGTCATCGAACCGGCGCCCAGCTCGTCGGAGAGCTTCGCGCAGCGCTCCAGGAGGCGGGAGTGGAGGTAGAAGACGTCACCCGGGTAGGCCTCACGGCCCGGCGGGCGGCGCAGCAGGAGGGAGACCGCACGGTAGGCCTCGGCCTGCTTGGTCAGGTCGTCGAAGACGACGAGGACGTGCTTGCCCTCGTACATCCAGTGCTGGCCCAGGGCCGATCCGGTGTACGGGGAGAGGTACTTGAAGCCGGCCGGGTCGGACGCCGGGGAGGCCACGATGGTGGTGTACTCCATCGCGCCGGCCTCTTCGAGGGCGCCCTTCACGCTGGCGATGGTCGAGCCCTTCTGACCGACCGCGACGTAGATGCAGCGCACCTGCTTGTCGGGGTCGCCGGACTCCCAGTTGGCCTTCTGGTTGATGATCGCGTCGATGCCGACCGCGGTCTTACCCGTCTGCCGGTCACCGATGACCAGCTGGCGCTGGCCGCGACCGATGGGGGTCATGGTGTCGATCGCCTTGAGACCGGTCTGGAGGGGCTCCTCGACCGGCTGGCGCTCCATCACCGTCGCGGCCTGGATCTCCAGGTCGCGGCGCTCGGTCGTCTCGATTTCGCCCTTGCCGTCGATGGGGGTACCCAGGGGGTCCACCACGCGGCCAAGGAAGTTGTCGCCCACCGGTACGGAGAGGAGCTGGCCGGTGCGGCGCACCCGCTGGCCCTCCTCGATACCGGTGAAGTCACCCAGCACCACGACACCGATCTCGCCGATCTCAAGGTTCTGGGCCATGCCCAGTGTGCCGTCCTCGAACTCCAGCAGCTCGTTCGCCATCGCCGAGGGAAGGCCACCGACGCGGGCGATGCCGTCACCGGAGTAGGTGACGGTTCCGACCTCTTCCGCGCGGGTGGCGTCAGGCTCGTACGACTGGACGAAGCGCTGTAGCGCGTCCCGGATTTCATCCGGCCGGATCGTCAGCTCCGCCATCTCTACGTTGTCCTTGCTCTCAAATGGCGCCGGGCTGGCGCCGTGCGTGCTTGCCTTGCGTGTATTCGCGTGTGTCAGCCAGCCAGACGGCGCTGGACCTCAGCGATTCGCCCGGCGATGGTGCCGTCGATGACCTCGTCGCCCACCTGGATGGAGAGTCCGCCCACGATCTTGGGGTCGACCTCGGTGTTCAGGTGGATCTCACGGCCGTATTTGCGCTGGAGGAGCGTCCGCAGACGGTCCTCGTGTGCCTCACTGAGCGGAACCGCGCTGCGCACCACCGCGATGTAGCGCTGTGCGCGCTCGGCGACCAGCTGCCCGAAGTTGTCGAGGGCCCGCTCCAGGGTACGTCCCCGGGGCCGGGTGACCGCTTCGCTGACCAGAGCCAGCGTCGCGGAGTTCACCTTGCCCGAGAGCAGGTTCTCGACCAGGGTGTGCTGGTGCGAGGTGTCCACGCCTTCGCGGGTGAGGGCCGAGCGCAGGTCCGGCTGCGCGATGACGATCCGCTGGAAGCGGAACAGTTCGTCCTCGAGCTCGTCCAGGCGGGTGCCCTCCACGGAGGCCACGGTCGCGTAGACCGCGAGGCGCTCCAGAGCGTCCACCATGTCGCGGGGGCCGGCCCAGGGCTGGGACACGACGTCGTTGACCACGATCACCGTGGACGGCGACACCTTGCCCTCGAGGACCTGGCCGATGAGGCCGGTCTTCTTCTCCGCAGGGTTGGCTTGGTCCGCGAGCCAGCGGCGCAGGGAGTGCTCGCCGCCCAGCAGGGCGACGACCTCGAAGAGCTCGCCGCCGAGCGAGACCGCGTGCTGGGCGGCGTCCGCCGACGCCAGGACGTTGTCGTCCAGGCGCCGGGTCACCTCAGCCAGGGAGCTGCGGCTGATACCACGCATCAGCGCACCTCTTGCTTCGCGCTCTCGTCCTGCTCCAGCTCCGCCAGGAACCGGTCCACTACTCGGGTCTGAGCGGCGTCGTCGCTGAGCGTCTCCCCCACGATGCGGGTGGCGAGCTCAGTGGACAGGGCGCCGATCTCGCCGCGCAGCTGGACAACGGCCTGCTGCCGGTCGGCCTCGATCTGGGCCTTGGCGGCCTCGATGATCCGGTTAGCCTCGACCTGGGCCTCCTCGCGAGCCTCGGCGATGATCGCCGCGCGCTGCTCCTTGGCCTTCTCGAGCTCCTGCGCGTACTCGCGGTGCGACTCTTCGAGCTTCTCGCGGTACTGCTGGCGGATCTCCTCGGCCTCGGCCTCAGCGTTCTTGGCCCGCTCGATCCCGCCCTCGATGGCGTCGTGACGCTCGTCGAGGACCTTCATGACCTTGGGAACCGCCTTGCGGGCCACAAAGAAGTAGACCACGGCGAGCGTGATCGCGCCGAAGCCGAACTTGACCCAGTCGATCCGCAGAATGTTTGGTTCGGCTGCCAACTCCACCAACATGGTCAGCCCTCCTTCACGTCAGTTGCCATCAATAACGGTCGGCAGATACTGATTAACCGATGGCGAACGCGAGGACGAAGCCCAGAATGGCGAGGGCCTCGATGAGCGCGAAGCCCAGGAAGATGTTGGTCTGCAGCGGACCGCGGGCCTCGGGCTGGCGGGCGATGGCCTGCATACCCATACCGAACACGAGGCCGACACCGATACCGGCGCCGATGACGCTGATGCCGTAACCGACGGTGTTGATGCTGCCTTCGATGTTGGCGATGTCCATTGTGTTTCCCTTTACTCGACGTCCGGCGTCGCGGTTCGCGATTGGTCAGTGCGCCGGGGTGGGCGGGTCTTTACACCTCGCGTCGGCCCTGCCCGGGCGGGGCCGGGCGACGCACAGGGGTTCTAGTGGGCTGCTTCGAGGGACTGGTTGATGTACAGGCTGGCCAGGAGCGTGAAGATGAACGCCTGGACGACCATGATCAGGACCTCGAAGAGGAAGAAGGCGATGTAGCCGAGCAGTGCCGCACCGGAGTACAGCGTCGAGAGCGCGACCAGGGCCGGCTCGGCGCCGATGCTCAGCATGTACCAGCCGCCGTAAGAGAACACGGCCAGCAGCAGGCTGCCCGCGAACATGGTCGCGAACAGACGCAGGGCGTGCGTCACCGGGCGGATCATGAAGACCGAGAGGAACTCGATCGGGGTGACCAGCAGGTAGATCGGCTTGGGCATGCCCGGGGGGAAGAGCTGGTTCTTGAAGTAGCCCCAGCCGCCCTGGTTGCGCACACCGATGATGATGGTCAGGAGGAAGATGAACCCGGCGAACATGGCTGGGAACGACAGGTCGCTGTTGACCGGCAGCATGCCCGGGATCAGACCCGTGATGTTCATCATCAGGATGATCGTGAAGATCGAGGTCATCAGCGGGATGAAGCTGTCACCCTTGGCGCCCATGGTGGGGCGGGTGATCTGGTCCCGGATGAACAGGATGAACATCTCTCCGACGCTCTGCCTGCGCCCGGGGACGAGGCTCAGCTTCTTGCTGAACCACGACCACAGGAGCAGGGCCCCGCCGAGAGCGACCAGCAGCAGGACCAGGTACAGGTCGATGCCGTCGCTGCCGGGGATACCGTCGATCCACGGCTCGGGGAAGAACATCCCGATGGTGGGGGCCTTGAACCCGCACTCGTCACCGAAGAGGTGGCCGATGCAATCCGTTTCGGCCGCGAGAATGCGCACGTCAGCACCCACGGCGAATCCTTTCGTCGTGACGCAAGAAAGCCTCGTTGATGGTTGTGGCAGAGCTCAGACCCGCGGTCGCCCGCGGTGACGTCGCTCTAGCGGAAGAGTTCAGGCCTGGCGGGTCTTGGCGACGATCAGAATGATCGCGCCGACCATGCCCAGAACCGCCCCGATGGGCAGGAAGAGTGCCTGGAAGCCCAGGATGTAGTCCAAGCCCCAGCCGATCCCGCTCCACACGAGAACGCCCGCGAGCAGAGTGGAGAAGAGCGCCCAACCATCGGACTGGCGCGGTGCCGGGGGCTCGCGACGCTCCGTCTTCCCGGTTGGTTCGGTGCTCATCTCGCTCCGGAATATAGCATGTGGGGCTGGGCTGGAACGTGTGCGCCCGCCTGCCGTAGGCCAGGGTACAACGCCCGTTCCGACGGGCCGCGGCGGGGCACCCCATCACGTGTTCTCCGAACTCTCGTCCGGTTCCACGTGCGGGATCTTGGCTTTGGACATCGCCCGGACCTGCCCGCCCAGCCAGACCAACACCACCGCCAGCGCGCTGAACACGAAGGCGTTGTTGTTCAGGTCCTCCATGAGGGGGCTCTGCCCGAGGGTGACCAGCAGGACGCCCAGCAGCGCCATCTTGACGACGAAGCCGAGCAGGTTGGCCGCCATGAACAGGTCCTTGTTACGGCGGCTGATCGCGATGACCGCCCACTGTCCAAGGCCGAAGCAGGCGAAGACGATCACGGACCCGAGGGCCGCGCTCATTGCTCCTGCGGCACCGGCGACCAGGGCCGCCACGGCAATGGCCAGGACCCCGCACACAGCGCTGGGAAGCGCGGCGCCGCGAACGATCCCGGCGTCGTGTTCCTGCATGACAATGCTCCGTGGGGTTCCGTGGGTTACCTGCTCGTGAAAGCTATCACAAGGTTTTTGGTGCCAAATCCAGGGGTTCCTTAACGCGGTCTTAATGCCCGGCGAAAGGCCCGATTCGCGGGCCCTTCGCCCCCGGTGTCACCTTGGCCACACATCGCACGACCACGACATCGCAGGTCACGAATGCCCCTTGAAGGGACGCCGGTCCCGAACGTGACCGCGCATTTATCCATCGGTTGACGGATGGTGATCTGACTTCTTCTTCGCGCCGTTCTTTCCGTCCCACGGCAACAATCCGCGACGACGCAGTCGCGGAAGAACGATGAGACCCACAGCACAGACCGCGACCAGCCCGGCGACGGTCAGGACGATGAAGGGGGAGTCGAAGATCGACAGGGACACCGCTGCGAAGGCGACGATGCCCGCCCACAGGTACATGAGCAGGACCGCGCGCGTGTGCGAGTGTCCCATGTCGAGGAGGCGGTGGTGCAGGTGCCCCCGGTCCGGTGCGAACGGGGACTTCCCGGCCAGGGTCCGGCGCAGGACCGCCAGGACCAGGTCCGCCAGCGGGAGGGCGATCACCAAGAGGGGCAGGGCGATCGGCAGGAAGACGACCAGACCGGAGGAGTTGAACTCCTCGCGGGCGGTGTTGGCGTCGAACTGGCCGGTCACCGTGATGGTGATGGAGGTCAGCAGCAGTCCGAGCAGCATCGACCCGGTATCGCCCATGAACACCCGGGCCGGGTGGAAGTTGTGGAAGAGGAACCCCGCACAGGCACCGGCCAGGATGATGGCGATCATCGCCGGATAGGACTGGCGGACGAACCCCTGCTCGACCGCGACCACGTAGTAGTACGCGAAGAACGCCAGGGACGAGATACCGACGATGCCGGCGGCCAGGCCGTCCAGCCCGTCGGCGAAGTTGACCGCGTTGATGGTGACCACGATCAGCAGGATCGAGACCATCGCACCGAGCCAGGGGCCCAGGGAGAGCTGGGTACCGGGCAGCGGCAGCCACAGCAGCTGTACGCCCTGCCAGACGAGGATGCCCGCCGCGGCGATCTGTCCGGCGAGCTTGCTCAGGGCGTCCATCCCCCACCGGTCGTCGATGACGCCGATGATCGTGATGAGGCCGCCCGCCAGCAGCAAACCGAGCCAGGTGTCTGCGACGAACACGTTCTGCAGGTGCGGGAGCTGGGCGGAGATCAGCAGCGCGGCGGCGAAACCGCCGTAGATGGCGAGGCCACCCAGCCGAGGGATGGGTTCGGTGTGCACGTCGCGGTCGCGCACCGCGGGGGCGGCGCCGAAGGCGATGGCCAACCTGCGCACCAACGGCACGAGCAGGTAGGTCACCGCTGCCGCGATGACGAAGGTGAGCGCGTACTCCCGCACGGCCTGGCCCCTCTAGCTCTCTGAGCGGTCGGTGCCCTTGGGCCCGTCGGGCTCGGGCATTGCCTCGGGCCCGGATGCTGCCTCGGGCTGCGCCGCGGGTTCGGGCAGCGGCGCGGACTCGCTGCCGGTCGGCTTCTCCGCCACTTCAGTGTCGGCCGCATCGCCGGTACCGACGGCCTCCTCCGCACCGGCCGTCTTTGGGCCGACCGTCTTGGGATCGACCGTGTCAGTGCTGGCCGCCTCCTCAGTGCCTTCGGTCCCAGGCTCGGCCGCGTTCTCGGCGCTGTCCACCTGGGACTTCTTGGGCCTGGTACGGCCCTTGCGGAGCTCACCGATCACGGTGCCGCACACGGAGCGCAGCTGTTCGATGGAGATCGCACCGGAACGCAGGACCCGCGGCACCGCGTACGTGAGGTCGACGATCGTGGAGGCCACCGGGCTTTCGCTCTCGCCCCCGTCGAGGTAGACCGCGACGTCCTCGTCCCCGAGCTGCTCGATCGCTTCGCCCACCTCGCTCGCGGCGGACTGCCCGGACCGGTTGGCGCTGCTCACCGCCATGGGCCCGGTCTCCTTGAGGAGCTCCAAGGCCACGGGGTTCATCGGCATCCGCACGGCCACGGTGCCCTTGGTGTCGCCCAGATCCCAGGACAGGCTGGGGGTGGCGGTGCACACCAGGGTGAGCGGGCCGGGCCAGAACTCCTCCATGAGGTCCCGGCCGTGGTTGCCGAGGTCGTCGACGAGCGCGGTGGCCGCGCGCATGGATCCCACGAGGACAGGCGGCGGCATGTCCCGCCCGCGGCCCTTGGTCTCCAAGAGGTTGGCCACGGCCTTGGGGCTGAAGGCGTCCGTACCGATGCCGTACACAGTGTCCGTGGGCAGGACCACCAGGTCGCCCCGGCGCACCGCGGACGCGGCATCGGCGATGCCGTCCTTGCGAGCGGCGTCGTCCGCACAGTCGTAGATGCGGCTCACCTGAGTTCACCTCTGTCTCGAACGGGTCGACCGTACTGGATTGTCGGTCCGACGGTGGGGTTGGGGGCGGGAACACGCGACTCCCGGGGTTCGGCTTCAGCCCCTACGTGTCTTCCTCTGCCCTGCGCATGACCACGAAGCGGTCGCGCCGGGCCATGTCCTTGCGGTTGAGGACGTCGCGCCAGCCCCGGTCCTCGGGGAACAGCCAGGGGATGTCGATGCCCTGACCGTCGTGGTGTTCGATGGCCATGGCACCGCCGGGGCGGAGCAGCCTGCGGCCGACCGCTTCCAGCTCGCGGATCATGTCCAGCCCGTCCTCTCCCGACCAGAGCGCGGGGGCCGGGTCGAAGTCGCGCACCTCGGGCGGGATCACCCCGGCCCCGTTGGTGGGGACGTAGGGCGGGTTGCTGATGAGGAGGTCGACGCGGCCGTTGAGCTCGGGCAGGGCCGTGCGCATGTCACCTTCGTGGGCGGTGACCCGGTCGGCGTGCCCGCTGGCGTCGACGTTGCGGCGTGCCCACTTCAGAGCCTCGGGGTCGATCTCCACGGTGTGCACCCGCGAGCGCGGGACCTCTTGCGCGATGGAGATCGCGATGGCGCCGGAGCCGGAGCCCAGGTCGACGACCAGGGGATCGGCCACGTCCATGGATCGGAGGGTCTCGATCGCCCAGTCCACCATGATCTCGGTTTCCGGCCTGGGGACGAACACCCCCGGGCCGACCCGGAGTTCCAGGTAGCGGAAGTAGGCGCGTCCGGTGATGTGCTGTAGGGGCTCGCGGGCCTCGCGCCGGGAGACGCACTCCCAGTAGCGGGCGTCGAACTCGGCGTCCCGGACGGCGTGGAGTTCCCCTCGACGGACACCGTGCACGAACGCCGCGAGCTCCTCGGCGTCCGTGCGTGGTGAGGCCACGCCCGCTTCCGCGAGCCTGAGCGTGGCGCGGGCGACCTCGTCGAGTAGGAAGTTCATGACGACTGTGCCGCTTCGAGCCTCTCCTTGGTGTCCGCGTCCACCAACGCCTTCACTACGCCGCTCAGGTCCCCGTCGAGGACCTGGTCGAGGTTGTAGGCCTTGTAGCCGACCCGGTGGTCGGAGATGCGGTTCTCCGGGAAATTGTAGGTGCGGACGCGCTCGGAGCGGTCGACGGTGCGGACCTGGCTCTTGCGCTCCGCGGAGGCCTCCGCGTCCACGCTGGCCTGGGCCTCGGCGTAGATGCGGGCCCGCAGGATGCGCATGGCCTGCTCCTTGTTCTGGAGCTGACTCTTCTCGTTCTGGCAGGAGGCGACGATGCCGGTCGGCACGTGGGTGATGCGGACCGCGGAGTCGGTCGTGTTGACGCTCTGCCCGCCGGGCCCGGAGGAGCGGTAGACGTCGATCCGCAGGTCGTTGTCGTGGATGACGACCTCGATCTCCTCGGCCTCGGGTACGACCAGCACCCCGGCCGCGGAGGTGTGGATGCGGCCCTGGGACTCGGTGACCGGGACGCGCTGGACCCGGTGGACACCGCCCTCGAACTTGAGTATGGGCCACACGCCCGCGCCTGGCTCGGGGGTGCCCTTGTTCTTGAAGGCGATCGTGATGTCCTTGTACCCGCCCAGGTCGGAGTGGGTAGCGTCGATGACCTCGGTCTTCCACCCGACGCGCTCCGCGTAGCGCAGGTACATGCGGACGAGGTCGCCCGCGAACAGGGCGGACTCCTCGCCGCCCTCCCCGGCCTTGACCTCCATGATGAGGTTCTTGTCGTCGGCGGGGTCGCGCGGGATGAGCAGGACGCGCAGGCGCTCGGTGAGCTCCTCGGCCTCCTCAGTCAACCGGTCGGCCTCCTCCGCGAAGGAGGGGTCCTCGGCGGCCAGCTCACGCGCGGCGTCGATGTCGCTCTCGACCACCTTGAGCTGGCGGTAGGCCTCGATGATCGGGGTGAGCTGTGAGTAGCGTTTGCCCAGCGTGCGCGCCTTGGCCTGGTCGGCGTGCACCTCGGGGTCGGCGAGCTGCTGTTCCAGCTCGTAGTACTCCCCGAGGAGGTCGTCCAGCTTCACTTTCCCACGTTCCCGTCTTGTTGCTCGCCCTGTGCGTCTCCCCTGCTAGCCGACCGGCGGCGCCGGCGCCCCGTCGCGGGGCGGCGGCACCGCCGGACAGCGGACAGCGCTAGCTGCGCTTGCCGAAGCGCTTCTCGAAGCGGGCGACCCGGCCACCGGTGTCGAGGATCTTCTGCTTGCCGGTGTAGAACGGGTGGCACTCGGAGCACACGTCGGCGCGCAGCTTGCCCTCGGTGATCGTGCTGCGGGTCACGAACTTGGCCCCGCAGGTGCAGGTCACCTCGGTCGGGACGTATTCGGGATGGATGTCGGCCTGCATGTGTGTCTCCTCGCTAAGGGCGCGACCGCCGGACGCATGACGACCGCACCACCGTCGGGGGTGGGGCGGTGCTCTGTGGCCATGCGCGAACCGGTGCCGCGGCGATCCAGGTAAGAGGGTGGCGTGCTCTCCCTCGGCGGGAGGACGGCCAGTCCCTTGTACCAGTTTGCCAGACCCACAACCATGCCGGGACCAGTACCTATTCCTTGCCCCCCTTCGGCGCCTGCCTGTCGCGCATCGTGCTGGGCATGGGCTTGTTCCGGTCGTTGTGCCGCAGCCGCCAGAACACCGCGGCCAGAGCCACGATGGTGAGCGAGAGCACCAGGGACCCGGCGTTGGCTCCCAGGCCGTGGATGAACAGGTAGGCCGCCGATCCGGCCACCAGGAGGTAGTAGGTCATCGGGAGCACGGTCTGCCGGAGGATGTCGCCCTCCCGGCCCACGAGGCCGACGACCGCGGAGGCGGCGACGACGTTGTGGACGGTGATCATGTTGCCCGCGGCGCCACCCGTGGCCTGGGCCGCGACGACGGTCTCCGGCGGGGCCCCGATGCGTTCGGCGGTGGAGTGCTGGAACAGGGAGAACATCAGGTTGGAGACGGTGTTGGAGCCCGCCACGAAGGCGCCGAGGGCACCGATCCAGGGCGCGAAGAGCGGCCAGTTGTGCCCGCCGACCTCGGCGGCCCCGGTGGCCAGGGTGAGCGGCATGCTCTCCAGCGTGGTCGCGCCGAATTCTTCGCCGGTGTTGATGAAGACCCGCACCAGGGGCACCGCGAAGAGCAGGGCCACGGCGGCCCCGGCGAGCTGGGATCCGGCCATCTTCCAGGAGGCGAGGATCTCCCGCCCCTTCATCCGGTGCAGCACGTAGGTGATGAGGCAGACCAGGATGAAGGTGGCCCCGGGGGAGAAGAGCGGCTCGACGGTGTCTCCGATGGAGGTGCCGAAGATGTCCTCGGCGCCCAGGGAGATGCCCTCCAGCCGTTCCGTGAGGGGTTCGATGGTGCGGGTGATGATAAGGATCCCGGCGACCAGGATGTAGGGCATCCAGGCGTTGAGGAAACCGACGCGGCGCCCCTCCTTGAGGGCGTCCTCACCGTTGCCGGACTCGATCTTTCCGGTCCAGCGGGCCAGCCAGTCCTCGCGGGGCGGGAAGTCCCAGACCTTCTTGGGCATGAGGAAGCCCTTTCGGGCCGCCAGGACGACGATGATCAGCCCGGTCAGGCCGCCGAGGAGGCTGGTGAACTCGACGCCGAGGAAGTAGTTGTACAGGACTGACGGGATCGTCAGGGCGAAGGCGGCGAAGAGCGCGAACTTCCAGACGACCAGGCCGTCGGAGAACCGCCGGTTCTCCCCGTAGAAGCCGCAGAGCATGCAGCAGATGAGCAGGGGGATGAGGGTTCCGGCCGAAGCGTGCAGGAGCACGGTCTGGAAACCGATCTCGGTCACGTACTCGGGGAAGCTCATACCGAGTGCGGCGGCGCGCTCGTCCACCCCTCCCCCGCCGTCGAGGCCTCCGGAGACACCGACGAGGATCGGGGTGCCGACCGCGCCGAAGCTGACCGGAGTGCTCTGGATGACCATGCCGACCATGACCGCTGCCATGGCCGGGAAGCCGAGGGCGAGCATGAGCGGAGCGACGACGGCGGCCGGAGTACCGAACCCGGAGGCCCCCTCGATGAAGCTGCCGAACAGCCAGCCGATGATGATCGCCTGGACCCGGCGGTCGGGGGTGATGTCGGTGAAGGTCCGGCGGATGGTGGCGATGGCGCCGCTCTTGGTGAGGGTCGAGAGCAGGAGCAGAGCGCCGAAGATGATGTAGAGCAGGCCCGCAGCGAGGATCAGGCCTTGAAGGGTGGAGGCGGCGATGGCCATCCAGTCGGTCTGCCAGAAGAGGACGGCGATCCCGACCACGACGACGTACCCGGCGGGCATCGCGTACATGGCCGGCAGCCGGAACCCGACGAGCAGGACTCCGACGAGCAGGATGGGGACGAGGGCTAGGAGGCTGAGCAGGGCGAGATTGTCCATCCAGACGGCTCCCTGGATTGGGGGTGTGCACTGCGAGTGGCGCGACCCTAAGCCTGTGGAAGCCCTCCCACCAGTCCTCCTGTGTGATCTGCAACACAAGTGATATTTGTGTTCCGCGATTCGAAAGGAAAGGCGGCTATTCGGCGCTGAGCTGGCCTTCTATACAGGAGCCTCCGCCGAAGACCCCTGCAAGAGAAAAGGCCCCCTCCCCGATTGGGGAGAGGGCCGAAGCCGGGTGTCACCGGACCGGATCCTGTCCGGACCGGGATGATCCGGTCGGGATGGTTACCGTTCGGGGCCCACCGTGGTCTTCTGGATCTGGAGCAGGAACTCCGCGTTGCTCTTGGACTCCTTCATCTTGTCCAGGAGCAGCTCGATGGCCTGCTGTGTGTCGAGCGCGTGCAGCACCCGGCGGAGCTTCCAGACGACGTTCAGCTCCTCGCCGGACATCAGGATCTCCTCCTTGCGGGTGCTGGAGGCGTCCACGTCCACGGCCGGGAAGATCCGCTTGTCCGCCAGGGACCGGTTGAGCTTGAGCTCCATGTTGCCGGTGCCCTTGAACTCCTCGAAGATCACCTCGTCGGCGCGCGAACCGGTCTCCACCAGCGCTGTCGCCAGGATGGTCAGCGAGCCGCCGCCCTCGATGTTGCGGGCCGCGCCGAAGAAGCGCTTCGGCGGGTAGAGGGCGGTGGAGTCCACACCACCGGACATGATGCGCCCGCTGGCGGGAGCGGCCAGGTTGTAGGCACGGCCCAGACGGGTGATGGAGTCGAGCAGGACCACCACGTCCATGCCCATCTCCACGAGCCGCTTGGCGCGCTCGATCGCCAGGTCCGCGACGACCGTGTGGTCCTCCGCCGGGCGGTCGAAGGTCGAGTGGATGACCTCGCCCTTGACCGTGCGCTGCATGTCGGTGACTTCTTCCGGCCGCTCGTCGACCAGGATCACCATCAGGTAGCACTCGGGGTTGTTCTCGGTGATCGCGTTGGCGAGCGACTGCAGCACCATCGTCTTACCCGCCTTGGGCGGCGAGACGATGAGCCCGCGCTGGCCCTTGCCGATGGGCGCCACGAGATCGATGATGCGGGTCGTGAGGATGCTCGCCTCGGTCTCCAGCCGCAGGCGCTCCTGGGGGTAGAGCGGGACGAGCTTGGAGAACTCCTGGCGGCCCTTGGCCTGGTCCGGCGACATACCGTTCACCGAGTCCAGGCGCACCAGGGCGTTGAACTTCTCGCGCCGTTCACCCTCGCGGGGCTGGCGGACCGCACCGATGATGTGGTCGCCCTTGCGCAGGCCGTTCTTGCGCACCTGGGCCAGCGAGACGTAGACGTCGCTCTGGCCGGGCAGGTAGCCGGTGGTGCGGACGAACGCGTAGTTGTCCAGGATGTCGAGGATCCCCGCGACCGGAAGCAGGACGTCGTCCTCGCCGATCACCGGCTCCGCTTCCTGTCCCCCGCCGCGTCCGCCGCGGCGGTCCCTGCGGTCCCGGCGGCGTCCGCGCCGACGGCCACCGCCGCCGCCGAAATCGTCGTCGTCGTTGCCGCGGCCCTGGTTCTGGCCGCCACCGCCGCCGCCCTGCTGGCGGTCGGAGTTGTTGTTCGAGTTCTGGTCGTCACCGCCTCGGTTGCGGTTGCGACGGTTGCGCTGGCGCTCGCGACCCTGCCCGGACCTGGTGTCACGGTCCTCGGAGTCGGGGCCGTTCTTCTGGGGGGTGCTGGATGTCTTGGTCACGCTGCTCGCGGAGGTTGAGGAGTCGGTGCCGTCCACCGATCGGGTCTGGTCACCGGACTCGTCACCGCGCCTGCGGGACGAGCGGCGGTTACGGGAGGGCCGGTCGGCCTTCCCACCCTGGGTCTCGGTCACGGCCTGGTCCGACGGCCGCTGACCCGCACTCTTGCGCGGGGCCTCGTCCGTGCCCGGCTTGGCGGGAGACTGGGGTTCGGCCTGGCCGTCAGTTGTATCGACCTTACCGGCCTTGGGCGCGGTGTCGGCTTGCTTTGCCGATTTGGCCTTGTCCGGACCGCCGACGGGGCCGCCCTGTTTGGCCTCGATCGCGGCGATCACGTCGCTCTTGCGCATGCGCCCCGTGCCGGTGATGCCCATGCTCGACGCGAGCTTCTGGAGCTCGGGGAGCTTCTGGGCGGCGAGCCCGGTACCGCGCGAGGCCGTCCGGGGCCTTGACGAGGTCGCGGCTTCGCCGGCCTCCGAGGAGGCGTCGGCGCTCTTCTTGCTGTCGACCGCCGCGTCCGTTCGGAGTTCGGTGGTGTCGCTCACTAAGGGTCCTTCCCAAGGAGCGGGCATCGGCCGTCAGCTGTTTGCTTGAGCGGCCGGCCCGGTGGTGCGAACCGGCAGGGGCCGGGTAGGGCGTGCCCCACGTGGATGTTCGGAAACCGGCGAAAAACGGTCACCTACCCAATCGCGGCGGGCTCTGGGTACAGCCAGACGTCGGGGCGGATGGCTCGGAGGTGATGCCCGTCAACCCTCCAGGCACGCTCATCCACGGGGGAAGAGCGGACTTTGGAGACGTGGGCACAGCGGTCAAACCGCTGACACGACACTTTGGCCACCGCCTCCGACAGGTCAAGAGATCGGACCGCCGAAGTATGAGACGCGGAAGCCGTTGTGGCGGATGAGCACACGCCCCGCAACGGGGCATCTGGTGCTTCACCCAGCCTAACATCACCAGAGGCCACGGCTATTCCTCGACACAGATGCTACGGATGGGGAGATGGGGCCCGCACCCCCGCCAGCTCGATGTGCAGGGGGCGTATGCCCCAATCATTACCCGCCCGCTGACGGATCGAATCAACCTGGCGGGCGATTTCCGGTGAATCCTCCCGCGCGGCACCCTCAGTCGTCGCGCACAGCACCAGCACCGTGGGCCCCGCCCCGGAGACCACTGCGGGCAGGTTCTCCAGTTCACGCAGGTCACCGATGAGGTTGAGGGTGCGCGGCATCGCGGGAGCCCGGTAGGACTCGTGTAGCCGATCCTCGGTGGCCGCGTACAGGGCCGCGGGTTGGCCACAAACGGCCGCCGTCATCAGCGCGGCACGGCCCGCGTTGAAGGCCGCGTCGCCGTGGGTGACGGTCTCCGGCAGGAGCCCGCGGGCGCGTTCGGTGGAGAGCTTCCACCCCGGCACACACAGGACGGGCAGGATCCGCTCGTCCGGGGTGAGCCGGGCGACGCCCCAGGAACCGCTCTCGCGGAAGGCGACGGTGTAGCCGCCGTAGACACAGGGGGCCACGTTGTCCGGGTGCCCCTCGATGTCCGCGGCGACCTGGTAGATCCAGTCGCGGTCAGGGCCTCCGTCCTCCCCGGCGCGGCCCAGGAGGGCCGCCGCGGCCGCAACCCCGCCGACGATCGCGGAGGACGACGAACCGAGGCCGCGCGCGTGCGGGATGTGGTTGGCGCAGTGCAGATCCAGGCCGGGAAGCTTCTCACCGACCCGGTCGAAGGCCTCCCGCATGGCACGGACGACGAGGTGGCGCCGGTCGAGCGGCACCTCACCCGAACCTTCTCCCTCGACCCGGATGCGGAGCTCGTCGTCCTGGCGGAGCGAGACGCCGAACTCGTTGTACAGCTGGACGGCCATCCCGAGGGCGTCGAAACCCGGGCCGAGGTTGGCGCTGGTGGCCGGGGCGCGGACAGACACCCGTTCGGGGCGCGTTGAGGTCAAGATCGCTCTCCAAACAAGCGATGATCTTGCCCCCGGCTCCACTCCCGACGGGCGAGCACGGCCCTGGGGGCAAGATCATCGCGGTAAGCGGCTAGGCGAGGTCGAGGGCCTTGGCGGCGGCTTGGGCGTCGACGGGGACGGTAATGGCGGAGGAAGCTCCGGCCAGCGCCCAGTCGGGGTCCTTGAGGCCGTTTCCGGTCACGGTGCACACGATGCGGCTGCCCTTGGGTATGTGCCCGGCCTCGGCAGCCTGGAGGAGGCCGGCGACGCTCGCGGCGGAGGCGAGTTCGACGAACACGCCCTCCTCGGCGGCGAGAAGCTTGTAGGCGGCCATGATCTGGCGGTCGGTGACCTTGTCGATGCTGCCGCTGGACTCGTCGCGGGCCTGCTCGGCGAGCTTCCAGGAGGCCGGGTTACCGATGCGGATCGCGGTCGCGATGGTGCTGGGGCTGGGGACCGGGGCGCCGTTGACGATGGGCGCCGATCCGCTGGCCTGGAAGCCGAGCATGCGCGGGGCCCTGCTGGAGACACCGTCCGCGGCGTACTCGGTGTAGCCCATCCAGTAGGCGGTGATGTTGCCGGCGTTGCCCACGGGGATGCAGTGGATGTCCGGTGCGTCTCCGAGGGCGTCCACGATCTCGAAGGCCGCGGTCTTCTGGCCCTGGAGGCGGTAGGGGTTGACCGAGTTCACCAGCGCGACCGGGTAGTCGACGCTGAGCTTGCGGGCGAGTTCGAGGCAGTCGTCGAAGTTGCCGTCCACCTGGAGCAGGCGGGCCCCGTGCACGAGGGCCTGGGCGAGCTTGCCCATCGCGATCTTGCCCTGGGGTACCAGCACGGCGCAGGTCATGCCCCCGCGGATGGCGTAGGCGGCGGCGCTGGCGCTGGTGTTGCCGGTGGAGGCGCAGATGACGGCCTTGGCGCCGTCCTCGGCGGCCTTGGTGATGGCCATCGTCATCCCGCGGTCCTTGAAGGAGCCGGTGGGGTTGAGGCCCTCGACCTTGAGGAAGACCTCGCAGCCCGTCAGCTCGGATACGCGCGTGGCAGGCAGCAGGGGCGTGCCGCCCTCCTGGAGGGTGACGACGGGGGTGCTCTCGTTGACGGGAAGGCGGTCGCGGTACTCCTCGACGATGCCTCGCCACGCCCGTGCCATGCTCACGACGGTGTCCCTTTCGGGTGGATGCGGTTTCGCTTGACGCGATGGAATGGGGTGGAGCTTCCGCAGAGGCGGTCGCCCCCACCTGCTACGAGTCTATGACCCGGCCCGGGCTGTCTTGCATCCCGGGCAGATATTTCTCACTATTCGAACACCGGGATCCGTGCTGGGACGGATCCCGGCTTGTCGCGGCTACTCCTGGAAGGTCTCCACACGCATCACGCTGGCGACCTCGCGGACCATCGGGTGCACGCTGAGCTCCTCGACGGTGGCGCTGAGCGCGGCGTCGGGGGCGGGGTGGCTGACCAGCACGAGCTGGGCGTCGTCACCGGTGCCCTCCTGGCGCACGTTCTTGATGGACACCCCGTGGTCGGCGAAGATCTCGGCGACCTTGGAGAGCACACCAGGGCGGTCGGCGACGTCCAGCGCCACGTGGTAGCTGGTGATGGTGTGGCCCATGTCGTGCACCGGCAGACCGGTGTCGTGGGCGCCCTCCCCCACCGAGGTGCGGGCGAGGCGGTTGCGCGCCACCGCCACCATGTCGCCCAGGATGGCGCTGGCGGTGGGGGTGCCCCCGGCGCCGGCACCGTAGAACATGAGGCTCCCGGCGGACTCCGCCTCGACGAACACCGCGTTGTAGGCCTCCTTGACGTTGGCCAGCGGGTGCTCGACCGGCAGCATCACCGGGTGGACCCGTACACCCACGGACTCGCCGTCCTCCGAGCGCTGACAGATCGCCAGGAGTTTGACGACGCAGCCCATCGCCCGGGCACTGGCGATGTCGGCGGCCGACACCGCGGTGATGCCCTCGCGGTGGACGTCGGCGGCCGTGACCCGCTGGGTGTGGAAGGCCAGGCGGGCCAGGATCGCGGCCTTCGCGGCGGCGTCGAAGCCCTCGACGTCCGCCGTCGGGTCGGCCTCCGCGTACCCGAGGGTCTGGGCCTCCTCCAAGGACTCGGTGAACCCGGCCCCTTGGGAGTCCATGCGGTCCAGCACGTAGTTCGTGGTGCCGTTCACGATGCCGAGGACCCGGTCGACCCGGTCACCGGCGAGGGAGTCGCGCAGCGGGCGCAGCAGCGGAATCGCACCCGCCACGGACGCCTCGTAGTACAGATCGACCCCCGCCTCGCGCGCCGCGGCCTGTAGCGTCTGCCCGTCCTCGGCCAGCAGCGCCTTGTTGGCCGTCACCACGGACTTGCCCGCCTTGACCGCGGCGAGCATCAGGGAACGGGCGGGTTCGATCCCGCCGATGACCTCCACCACGACATCGATGTCCGGGCGGGTGACCAGCGCCGTGGCGTCGGTGGTCAGCAGCGCCGGGTCGACGCCGCGATCGCGGTCCAGCCGACGGACCGCGATACCACCGATCTCCATCGGCGTGCCGATCCGCGCGGCCAGTTCCTCGGACTGCCCGTTGACCAGGCGGACGACTTCCGAACCCACAACGCCGCATCCGAGCAGCGCCACCTTCATCGCCATTTGGGCGTGACTCCCACTTCTCTCGTGTCCGGCCTGCCGGACGCCGGTGCGACGCCCGTCGTACGGACGGTTCAGCCTACGTCGAGGCGGAGGAGGTCCTCCTCGTTCTCCCTGCGCACGATGGCCCGTGCCTCCGCGTCCCGGACCGCCACCATGGCGGGGCGGGGCAGGTGGTTGTAGTTGCTCGCCATGGAATAGCAGTAGGCGCCCGTGGCGGCCACCGCCACCAGGTCGCCAGGCCGAAGGTCGGCGGGCAAGTAGAGGTCGTGCACGATGATGTCACCGCTCTCGCAGTGCTTGCCGACCAGACGGGAGAGCATCGGCTCGGCGTCGCTCTCCCGGGACACCAGCTGGCTGGTGTACTCCGAGCCGTACAGGGCAGTGCGGATGTTGTCGCTCATCCCGCCGTCGACGCTGACGTAGGTGCGGATGCCCTCGACGTCCTTGACGGTACCGACCTCGTAGACGGTGATCCCGGCGGGACCGGCGACGGCGCGCCCCGGCTCGACGGCGATACGCGGCACGGGAAGCCCGGCGTCCGTGCACTCGCGCCGCACGATGGCGGTGAGGCTGGCGGCGATGGTCTTGGGGTCGAGCGGGTCGTCACCGGAGGTGTAGGCGATGCCCAGACCGCCGCCGAGGTCGAGTTCGGCGAGCGTGACGTCGAGTTCCTCGTGGATCTGGGTGAGGAACCGGGTCACCCGGCGGGCGGCGACCTCGAAGCCCGAGGTGTCGAAGATCTGCGAGCCGATGTGCGAGTGCAGGCCGACCAGGTCCAGGTGCTCGGCGGCGAGGACGCGGCGGACCGCCTCCGCGGCGGCGCCGGTGCTGAGCGCGAAGCCGAACTTCTGGTCGTCGTGCGCGGTGGCGACGAACTCGTGGGTGTGCGCCTCCACTCCGGTGGTGACGCGGATCAGGACCTTGGGGCTGGCGCCGAGCTCGGCTGCCACGGCCTCCAGGCGGTCGATCTCGTCCAGGGAGTCCAGGATGATCCGGCCGACCCCGGCCTCCACCGCGCGGCGGAGTTCGCCGACGGACTTGTTGTTGCCGTGCATGGCGACGCGGTCGGTGGGGACTCCCGCGGCCAGGGCCACGGCCAGTTCACCGCCGGAGCACACGTCGAGCTTGAGCCCCTCCTCGACCACCCAGCGGGCGACGGCCTTGGTCAGCAGGGCCTTGCCCGCGTAGTAGACGTCCGCGTCGGAGAAGGCGGTGGCGTAGTCCCGGGCGCGGGCACGGAAGTCCTCCTCGTCCATGATGAAGAGAGGAGTGCCGTATTCGGCGGCGAGGGCGCGTACGCCGATGCCGCCGACGGTGACCTCGCCGTCCGACCGACGCGCGGTGGCGGGCCAGACCTTCGGGTCCAGCGAGTTGAGGTCCTCTGGCGGCAGCGGCGGGTTGTCCTCCGGCAGGACCTCCGCGTGGCGGGATCCGGCAGGGTGGGCGTAGCGGCTCATGGCGGTCTTTCGGCTGGGACTCTGTACGTCTGGCTGTGCTGTGTCGATAGGGCTGCCGCAGGAGCGGCTGGGAACCGCGCCGCACGACACCGTTTCGGGCCGTGGCGGTGGGCGCACCCACCCCATTCTCCATCCAGGGCATGCTCGGCGGGCACACGCCCTGCCCGATCGGAACACTGGTGTCGGGCTCGTTCCACCGATGGACAGCGGCGGGGTGTCTACAGCCTTGTGGGCGCTGACACCCCGAGCAGGAAGAGGCCGGTGTTGAGGACACCGGCGACGGCGGCGGGCAACGCCGGGTCGAGGGCGGCCCGCATCGGTTCCGGCCCCGCCCCGTCGACGGCGGTGGAACTCGTCCGCCACTCATCGTAGGCACTGGTCAGTGCTTCCAGGTATCTGACCAGGATATGGGGTTCCTCTCGGCGCGCCGCGGCATTGAGGACACTAGGGCCGTCGAAGAGGAGCCCGCGAACCTTGCCGTTGCCCCCGTGTTGGCAGTCGGAACGCTGGACGAAAGCGCCCTCGGCCGCCCAGCGGAGGCTGCTCAGCGCGTGCGCGTGCGCGTAGCGCAGCCGGAAGGCGGGGTTGGCGTCGGTGAGGCGGACCCAGGCCCCCGGGCGTTCGGCTGAGGGCAGGACCGGCAGGCCCTGGCCGGTCGTCTCGGTGTCGTGCGGTCTCTCGGGGATCGATCGGCAGAACGCGATCCGCGCGCTCGCCTCGCCGATCCGGCCGAGCGCCCGGCCGGAGGGGGTGAACAGTTCGGAGCGGTCGGTGTCCAGGTAGCGGTCGCGCCAGGAGACCTCGCCCTCGGGACCGGGCGGCGGCACCCGCTCACCGACGGCCATGGCGATGCGCGCACGCGCGTCCGCCCTGGCGTACCGGCGGGCCTGGGCGACCGGACCGGCCTCGTGCAGGGCGGAGTGCGGCCAGTCCCCCGTCCCGGTCCAGTCACGGCCGGTCAGGAAGCTGGGACCGTCGGCGGCCGCGTGCAGGAGGTTCTGCCGCTGTGCACAGGTGAAGGTGAAGTTGGCGAAACCGCGCTTGTCCTCCAGGACCCGGGCGAACCCGGCGTCCGGCTCGCCCTCGGCGGCCATGGCGCCGACCTGGGAGACGATCCGCCCGGACACCAAGTGCCGGTGGGCGTTCTCCCCGCCCATCGGGAGCTCGCTCCGGACCCTGCTGACCAGGCGCGGTGCCAGTGCGGCGGCGGCATCGGCCTCCGCGCCCGCGTGGTCGGCACGCGGCCACACGAACGGGATGTCGGCGTCGCTGAGGTCGAAGGCGCGCAGCGCGGCGCGGCGGACGACTGATTCCAGCCTCCGAGGGGTCACGCCGCTCCCCCGATCCCGCCGTCGCCCTTGCCGGGGAGGGCCCGGATGAGGTCGACCAGCTCGTCGGGGTCGAAGGGTTTGGTGAGGTAGTCGTCCACGCCGATCCGCTCACCGCGTCTGCGGTCGTCTGACTGGGCCCGAGCGGTCACCATGACGATGCGCCGGTCGTAGCCGTCCGCCCGCAGGCGCTCCACCGTGGCCCACCCGTCGAGTCTGGGCATCATCACGTCCATGGTGATGACGTCGGGGTCGACGTGCGCGAACCGGTCCAGGCAGTCCTGCCCGTCCGTCGCGGTGAACACCTCGAACCCCTCCAGTTCGAGGTTGAGGCGGATGAGTTCGCGGATCACCTCGTCGTCCTCGACGACGAGAACCCGTGTGGGAAGGGCGTTCACGACCGCGACACTACCCGTGCCGGGCGAGACGGCACCACTGGATTCGGGTATCCGGCCGGCCTTGGCACCCCGCCCCCATCACGAGTGGACGACCACACCGCAACCACTGCTACAGTTGTTCACGCAGCAGCGCCCCCTTAGCTCAGGGGATAGAGCACCGGCCTCCGGAGCCGGGCGCGGAGGTTCGAATCCTCCAGGGGGCACCGTGCGGATGGGAACACTCTTCGGGTGTTCCCTTTTCTGCTTTATCGGTCCTCCTTCAGTCTCGACGGCCTCGTGACCCTCGGCCGCCGGGCGTCCGCGGGGCGGCCCAGGGCAGGTACGGCCGCTCGTCGTGCGGGTGGCGAGGAAGTCAACAGCCGCCCCGGCAGGGCCCGAGTGCCGGCCCAGTACTCCAGTGGCTCAGTGCACCGGAGTACTGGGCCGGCACGAGTCCAGCCGTGCGGGCGCGTGGGTTACTCGCTGGCCAATGACCGGGTGATCGAGGCACCGGCGGCTCGGCGGGCGGGCAGGAGCGAAGCCAACACCCCGGCGACGACGGCCAAACCGATGAAGGTCGCGATCTGCCCGGCGGGAAGCGCCAACAGGATGTCGGACATGACCGAGGCCGACACGGCCCAACCGAACACGACACCCAACGCGACGCCGATGACCGCTCCGATCAGGCACAACACGACCGCCTCGACACCGAGCATGCGGCGTAGCTGGGACCGTTTGAGTCCCATAGCTCGTAGCAGCGCGGACTCGCGTGTGCGTTCCAGCACGGACAGGGCCATGGTGTTGGAGATTCCGAACAGGGCGATGATGATCGCCAAGCCCAGCATCGCCGCGATGCTGTAGAAGACGGTGTCCAGGAGGTTTTCGAACTCCTGCCGCTCCTCGATGGTAGACATCACCCCCAGCGTGGGGTGGGCGTCCACCGCCGTGTAGACGGCGTCGCGCAGCTCGGCGGCAGTGGCGCCGTCGGTGCCGCGCACCATGACCGCGGAGTCACCGGAGATGTCGGGGCGGAGCTGGTCGAAGTCCTGCTGGTCGACGATGATTCCGTTGAACAGTGCGGTGCTCTCCACGACAGCCGCGATCTCCACTTCGAGGACCCCCTGAGGGGAGTCCAAGGGGACGGTGTCACCCACGTCGACGGAGTCGGCGAATCGTTCGGTGACGATCGCCCGCCCCTGCCCCAGGTCGGACACCTCGCCCCCGACGACGTCGCCGTCGATCTTGTCGACCGTCGAGGTGCCGTAGACCGCGGTCACGAGCACGGTTCCCTCGACATTGGCGACCGCCTCCTCGGTACCCACCAGCTCGGATCGCTGGGCGAAGACCTCCTCGACCTCGTCGGACTCGGCCAGGTCCGCGCGGACCGAGTCGGGGATGGTGCTCAGGTCGACGGGTTCCTCGTCCTGTTGGTCCTCGGATCCCTCCTGTGCCCCCGACTCCTCGCCGTCCCCGAAGGCCTCGGCGTTCATCATGGGCCGGATCTCGTAGTCGGCCGGGTACCGGCTGTCGAGCTCATGGGCGGTCGTCTGCTGGAGCGAGGAGCTGGCCACGGAGTAGCCGGTGATGAGGGTGGCGCCCACGGTGAGGGCGATCATGGCGGTGGCGGCCCGGCGCGGGCTGCGGGTGGAGTTGTCCACGGCGAGCATGCTGGGCACCCCCATCCGACGGAGCGGGACCCCCATCACGCGCACGATGCCGCGCACCAGCAGCGGGCCGAGGACGACCACGCCGACGAAGGCGATCAGGGCGGCGCCCACCACGACGTACAAGTTCTCCTCAGACGGCTCCGGAGCCAGAGCCAGCATGACGAGAGCAGCCGAGCAGGCGAAGGCCAGCAGACCGACCACCACGCGGACCCAGCCGGTGCCCTTCTCCATCCCGGCGGCGGTGGCGCTGGTGCGCAGGGCGGCCAGCGGCGACACCCGGGTGGCCCGCATAGCCGGGACCAGGGTGGAGAACACCGTCATCAGGGTGCCGACCAGCAGACCGGTGAACACGGCGGCGGGCGTGACCACGACGGAGCTGACGGAGTCGACACCCATGAGCGGGCCGCCGAAACGGATCCCGGCCATGCCGATGCCCAGGCCGGCCAGGACGCCGAGAACGGAGGCGATGAGTCCTACCACGAACGATTCGGCGAGAACGGAGCGGAAGACCTGGCCGCGCTTGGCGCCCACGCAGCGCAGCAGGGCGAGTTCGCGCTGGCGCTGGGCGACGAGGATCGCGAAGGTGTTGTAGATGACGATCCCGGCGACGAACACCGCGACCAACGCGAACACGAGCAGGCCGGCACGGATAATTTCGGTTTCCGTGCCCACTTCATCGGCTAGCCGCTCCCCGTACGCCGTGGCGGTGTAGACGTCGGCCCCCTCACCGAGCACCGACTCCATCGCGGCGGCCAGGTCCTCCTCGCTGCTGTTGCCGGCGGCCAGGGCGTCAATCTCGTGATAGCCCTGTGCACCGGTCATGGCTTCGAACGCGTCCGGGGCCAGGACCACCGCGCCGCGGTAGCTGAACTCGGGATCCAGGCCCAGGTCGATCAGGCCGGTGACGGTGAAGTCGTGCTCGTCCTGCTCGGGGTCGAGCAGGGTGACCGTGTCGCCGATCCCGAACCCGGTCTGGTCGCTGATCACGGTGGCAAGGACGATCTCGTCATCGGCGTCGGGCATCTCCCCCTCAGAGGGGGCGAAGCGCGATACCTCTCCGACGGTCATGGCCGAGGGCGGCAAGGTCCCGTAGGTGCGCCCGTCGGCGTCGAGCAGCATCGTCGGACTCTGGCCTACCCCGTCGACCTCGGCGGCCTCCGGGAGTTCACGGACCTGGTCGAGCTGGTCCTCGGTGAAGGGCTGCGGGTCCTGCCCTTCACCGTCCTGGTCCTGGGACAGGTCACCGACGGCGATGGCATCGACGCTGGTGGCCGAGCCCATCACCGACTCCTCATAACTCGCGTTGAGGGTGTCGGCGAAGACCATCGTGCCGGAGATGAACATGACGCCGAGCAGGATCGCCAGTGTGGTGGTGACGTACCGGGAGGCGTGCAGTCTCAGTCCGGCCAGTGTGGTGCGCAGCAACTC
>NZ_BAAGZJ010000092.1:0-30195 GCF_054778635.1 Nocardiopsis nanhaiensis | reverse complement strand
GGCGCCCCGGGGCGACGGCACAGGAGGGGATTGAGCGATGGTCCAGGACGAGATCGTCCGGGAACTGGCCGACTTGCGCGAGCGCGTGACCGGGGTGACCGGGGGCGTCGTCGCGGCCTCGGACGGCCTGGTGGTGGCGTCCGACAGCCCGGAGGTGCGCGACCAGGCGCTGGCCGCGCTGGCCGCGACCACCCTGGGGCTGGGCAAGCGCACCGCCGGCGAGGTCGGTTTGGGGCCCCTGAACGAGGTGGAGGTCCGCTGCCAGGGCGGGCACGTCGTGGTGTACGCCATGGGCGCCGAGGCCCTGCTGACGGTCATGGGAGACGAGGGTATGGACGGGCAGACCCTGGCCCGGGAGGCCCGGCGCACCATCGAGCGCGTCGGAGCGCTCTTGGAGGTCACTGGCTCCTCCTGAGGCGCCGCGCCCCCGTGTCCGGCAGTTGCCCCGCCTGGAGTGGCGGGCGTCCACCGGCCGGTGACGTCAACCCGGGGAGGATGCCACCGTCCACCCGTGGGACGGGTTCCCTCCGGTTGTGCCCGGGTGTCGGCCGGCACCGCGTCGAAGACTGACACGGCGCCGACCGTTCGAACACGCCCTAGCAGCTGTCGGTGGCGACGTACTGGGACCACGGCTGCCACGGGCGGTGCTCGAAGCTCTCCCCGGGAGCCAACTCCGTGCAAGGACTGTCGCCGGCGTACCTCATGACCACCTTCACGTTCTGGGTGGTGGAGCAGTTGTTCTTGACGAAGGCGAAACCGGCGCTGTACCAGGTCCTGTCGACACAATCTGGAGCCAGCGACATCGTTTCAGTCTCCGTGACGGTCTCTGCCGTGCCTTCGGGGGCCGTCTCGTCGGTGGTGTCCTGAGCCAGAGCCGGGGCAGAGAAGGCGGCGGTGGCGGCCAGGGCGGCGGCGCCGGTGGCGAGGTACTTGGCGATCCTCATGGTGTTCCTCTCCGTTATCGGATCACTGATTGGCTTTCAATCAAGCTTTGATGATCTGTTAGCCCATTGGGCTTTCGGAGCTGAGGCTCATGTTTGAGCTGGTCAGCACATTGTTGCATTGAATGGGGTTGGATTTTTGGGAACCCGGTCCCCTGTTTCTGTCTGGTGTGAAGAATGGATAGGTTTCACGTTGAAGTCATTGTTTTCGGCGCCGCAAACAGACTGCAATAGAGAGCATTGAAAGGGCAAGGAGGTTCACTGTCCTCATCTGGCCAGAACCTTATCGCTACATATTTCCATCGGAATCAAGTTCTGACTCTGGGTTACAAGTAGAGGTGAGTGTATGTCCTGAACTGCGAATACTTGCTCTAGCGGTCGGCCGGTCCTGCTCGTTGCGCACAGGTAGAAGAAAGTCCTCATGCGGCCAGAACTTTTTCGACCGGGCTCGTTCACTCCAGGCGAGAGGGAAATTCGGATGTCAGTCCGGCCCCGCCGATGCGAAGAACGCGGTGTCGCCCGGCAGGCTCAGCTGCGGTAGTCGACGGGGGACAGGTCGCCGCCCCGCCCGGCCAGGCTCTCCGCGCCCGACACGCGGTCGGTGTTGTGCGCGGCGACCGCTGTCCAGCCCTCGGGGGCTGCGCGCACGACGAAGGTGAACACCCCGCACCTGCGGTCCGCGGGCGAGCCGTCGGGCATCACCTGGCCGTCGACACTCCACCGGCAGTGCACGACCGCCGCGTCGTCGCCCAGCATGCGCACCCGGATCCCGGACACCCGCATGGTCGTGCCGGGGAAGATGACCCGCAGACCGTACTCGTGGGCCCTGCGGATCGCCTCGCGGTCGCGCCACCACAGCCCGACGACGTTCACGAAGTCGGCGTCCGGCGCGAACAGCGCGGCGATCCCGTCGGCGTCACCTTCACTCCAGGCCTGCGCGAACCGCCGCGGAACGCTCTCCGGTCCCTCGTCTGCCGACATCCTCGAACCTCAACTCCACCGCGGCTCGGCCTCCTGGGCCGCCCAGCCTGACACGGGATCGGGTGCGGGGCCACCGCCCGTGGGTGTCGGCCAGGTGCCAAGTGTCAGGGCGCGTGCACCATGTTCGCGAGGCGGCGGGCCGCCTCCCGCACGGCGGCACCGAAGAGCTCGGGTTCGTCCAGTTCCAGCACGGAGACACCGATACTGGCGATCGGTTCGCCGCGGGAGCTCACCACGGGCGCGGACACGCCCGTCACGGCGTTGGTCACCTCACCGTGTGAGACCGCGTAACCGCGCTCGCGGGCGAGGGCTATCTCCCCCCGTTCGCCGACGCGGGGCGGCAGCGCGGACAGCAGGGCCAGACCGGCGGAGCCCTGCCCCAGCGGGTCGACCCGACCGGCGCGGAAGGCGATGTGTGCCCTCGCTTCGAGGGGCTCGATCACCATCAGGGCCCGAGCCTCGTCCTCGCCCTCGGGAACGACCAGGTGGGCGGTGGCCCCCTGCGCCTCGGCCAGGTCGGCCAGGACCGGCCTGGCTACCTCGCGGAGGTCGGCTTCGACGGATTCTGCGAGTGCCAACAGGCCCGGGCCCAGCGTGATGCGTTTGAACGCGTCGCGTTTGCAGAGCCGGTGCTCCTCCAGGGTGCGGATCAGCCGGTGGGCGACGGTCCGGTGCACCCCGATCCCGTCAGCGACCTCGGTGACCGACAGGCCGTGTGGGTGTCTGCTGAGCAGTTCCAACACCTCGATGCCGTTGTGCAGCGTCTTGGAGGTCTTCGTGTCCGGCCGTTCGGCCGTTTCCTTGGGCATCTGACTCCCTTCGCATGGTGAACATACATGCCATCCCTTGACTCCGGTGACGTGCGACACATACGTTGAACATTAATTGCACGTCTAGTGCTATTATCGCACATAAGGGGAATCATGGAGGCCACGACCTTCGTCGAGGTGCAGCAGCTCTACGCACGCCAGTCGCACCTCATCGATTCGGGCCGTGCCGAGGAATGGGCACGGACCTTCACAGAAGACGGGGAGTTCCACTCGCCGAGCTATCCCGGCCCGGTCATCGGTAGACAGGCGCTCCGTGCCTTCGCGGAGCGTTTCACCAAGGACGCCAGGGACGCCGGAGAGGTGCGCCGCCACGTGATCACCAATGTGTTCGCGGAGCCGGGGTCAAGCGGGGAACTGCAGGTCAGTGCGTATCTTCAAGTCATCGCCACCGCTGTGACGGGCCTCACCAGGACCCTGCGGTTCACCACGGTCCACGACCGGCTCCGCCGAGACGGCGACACCTGGTACACCGCCCGCCGCGAGGTGCACCGCGACGACCTGCCCGCCCGAGAACGCCCATGACTCCTCGCCCCGCCGACTCCTCCACACCGCCGACGAAAGGCACGCGCATGACCCAGCACGAGGGCAGCGGACCCGCGAACGTCGTCCACCGCACGATGGAAGTCGTCCACCCCGAGATGGCAGGTCGCACCGCGGTCGTCACCGGAGCCGCTCGCGGCATGGGCCGTAGCTTCGCCGCCGCGCTCGCCGCCCGCGGTGTCAACGTCGTCGGTGCCGACATCAACGACACGGACATGAAGCAGACCGCAGAGGACATCAACCGGGAGCTGGAACGGGGCGACACCAGCAGGGGCCCGGGCCGTGTGTCCGCCGGGCGGATCGACGTGGCCGACCCCGGCCAGCACGACGACCTCGCCCAGGTGGCTGTCAGCGAGTTCGGCTCCCTCGACTACTGGGTCAACAACGCCGGTGTCTTTCCCTTCGCGCTGATAGGCGAGATCAGCGCCGAACAGATGTCCAGTGTCCTGGACGTCAACGTCCAGGGCGTCTTGCACGGAGCTCAGGCAGCCGCCCGCCACATGGAGCCAGGCGGGGCCATCGTCAATATGTCGTCCGTCTCGGCCGTCAGGGTCCGCCGGGGCCGTGCCGCCTACTGCGCTTCCAAAGCCGCCGTCGCCCACCTCACCGAATCACTGGCCGTCGAGCTCGGAGACAAGGGCCTGCGGGTGAACTCCATCGCACCCGGGTTCATCGACACGGAGATGACCCGCTGGCTCCAGGACGACCCGGAGGCGCTGGAGGCCGCGCTCGACAACGTCCCCCTGCACCGGGTCGGCTCCCCGGAGGAGGTCGTCGGGGTCCTGCTCTTCCTGCTCTCCGACAGCAGCCGCTACGTGACTGGGCACAGCATCGCCGTGGACGGCGGTTCCCGCCATGTCTGAGGCCGTCGAGACCGACGTCGTCGTTGTCGGAGGGGGAGGGGCCGGACTCACGGCGGCGGCCACCGCGGCCGAGAACGGTGCCGAAGTTCTGCTGTTCGAGTCCGAGACTGAGCTCGGCGGATCCACCCAGCTCTCCGCGGGACTCTTCACGGCCGCCGCCACGAGTGTCCAGCGCGGTACAGGGGTCGCGGACACGGTGGAGCGCTTTTACCAGCACTACATGGACCTCAACCAGTGGATGCTGGAGCCCGGGCTCATCCGCACGTTCTGCGAGAACGCGGGCCCCAGCCTGGAGTGGCTCATCGGCCTGGGCCTGGAGATCCCCGCACGAGTATCCACCAACGCCCACATGCCGGGACTCTCGCAGGCGGGTGTAGAGGACGTCTGGCGGGGACACGTCCCCAAGGACCAAGGCCTGGGCCTCGTCGGGATCCTGACCGAGGCCTGCCGCCGCTACGGTGTCGAGGTCGTCCCCAACACCCGGGTGGAGCGCCTGTTGTCGGAGGAGGGCAGCGTCGTCGGCGTGGTCGCGGACGGGGTCGAGGTCCGCGCGCACGCGGTTGTCGTCGCGACCGGCGGCCTGTCCCGGGACCCCGAACTGCTCAAGGAGTACTATCCGGCGGCCCTGGACGCGGGGGAGGACGGGTTCGTCGTAGCGGCACCCGGAAGCAGGGGCGACCACATGCGCTTCGCAGACCAAGTCGGTGCCTCCGTCACCGGTTCGGGCTGGGGGCTGCTGCTTCCGACCGTGTACTTCCAGCGCCAGCACCACTGGCGGTCCGGTTTTCCGCCGGTCTCCCGGTTGTATGTCAACCGCGCAGGTCGACGATTCATGGACGAGGACGCTTCGTACGCGGTCTCCACCGGCATCATCGAAGCCCAGGGAGGATTCGCCTGGTGCGTGTTCGACGACCGCGCCAGGGCCTCCCTGCCCTCCGGCTACGCTGACTGGACCCCGGAACGGGTTACCCAGGAAGCCGATGAGGGCAGGACCTTGCGCGCCGACACCCTGGAGGAGCTCGCCGGGCTCATGGGGGTTCCGGCTGAGGCACTGCGCGTCACCGTCGACACCTGGAACGGCCAACTGCCCCACGGGGAGGACGAGCACTTCCTACGCCACCTCACCCTGAGGAACAAGGGGCAGGCCGGTCATCCCGACCCCATCGACCGCGGGCCCTTCCACGCGGCGCGCATCCTGCCAGCCGAGCTCGTCTGTACACACGCCGGACTGGAGATCACCTCCCGCGCGGACGTGCTCGACGGCACCGGACGAACCATCCCCGGCCTCTACGCCGCGGGCGAAGCCGGCGCGGGTGTGCTCGGTCTGCGCTACGTAGGTGGCGGCAACGCCGTCGCCAACGCCGTCACCATGGGCCGGATCGCCGGTCGTGAGGCGGCCGCCCGGGGCTGAACTCCCCACCGCTCCCCTGCACCACCCCGGACCGGGCGACAGCCGCGCGCCCCGGTACGGACCTGCTTCAAGGAGGCAGCATGTCACTGGACCAACACCCGTCGGGCGACTCCGTGGAGAAGCCGCCAGCACCGGACTTCCAGTCACGGATGAAGGTCATCCGGGCAGCGGTGCTCGGCACCGTCGTCGAGTACTACGACTTCGGTATCTACGGCTACATGGCCACCTTCGTGGCGATGCTCTTCTTCGTCTCCGAGGACCCGACCGCTGCGCTCCTGGGCACCTTCGCGGCGTTCGCCGTCGCGTTCTTCATGCGGGTGCCCGGCGGAATCGTCTTCGGGCACATCGGCGACAGGTACGGGCGCAAGCGGGCGCTGTCCTGGACCATCCTGCTGATGGTGCTGGCGACCGCACTGATCGGTCTGCTCCCCAGCTACTACACACTCGGCGTGTGGGCGACGAGCCTGCTCGTCCTGTGCCGCTGCTTGCAGGGCTTCGCCGCCGGAGGCGAGCTCGGCGGCGCCAACGCGTTCGTCGCCGAGTCGGCCCCCGCCCGGTGGCGGGCCACCCAGACCTCCCTGGTGAACTCGGGTACGTACTTCGGCTCGCTGTTCGCCGCTCTGGTCGCACTCGCCGCCACATCGCTCTTCACCGAACAACAGATGTTGGACTGGGCCTGGCGCATCCCCTTCCTGTTGAGCCTGCCCATCGGCGTCATCGGCCTGTACATTCGAAGCCACCTCGACGACACCCCGCAGTTCAAGGAGCTCAGCGAGCAGGGTGAGACAGAGAAGCTCCCGCTTAAGGCCCTTCTGGTGACCAACTGGCGGTCGGTCGTGAAGATCATCTGCCTGGGAGCAGTCATCACCGGCGGCTACTACATCGTCTCGGTGTACGCGGCCACCTACCTCCAGACCACCGCCGGGCACTCCTCCCAGCTGGCCTTCGCCTCCACCTCGGTCGCGATGGTCGTCGGAGCCGCCTGTCTGCCGCTGGCGGGCTACCTAGCCGACATCTTCGGTCGGAGGAAGGTCCTGTTCATCGGCAGTGCCGGGGCGGCGCTCCTGGGTGTTCCGATGTTCATGATGATGTCGGCGGGCCCGGCCTGGGCAGCGCTCGTCGGACAGTCCGTCCTGTTCGCCTTCGTGTCCATCGTCAACGGGGCCTCGTTCGTTACCTACGCGGAGATGCTGAGCTCCTCTACCCGGTACAGCGGTATCGCGCTCGGCAACAACGTCACGAACACGCTCCTGGGCGGCACCGCTCCCTTCATCGCCACCTGGTTGATCAGCGTCACGGGACACTCCCTTGCCCCGGCGGGCTACTTCGTCTTTACCGCCCTGCTCACCTGGGTCGCGGTCTTCTTCGTCTCGGAGACCCGCGGTACGGAACTACGCGCTGACTAGGAGGAACGGCCATGGGAAAGCACGGGCTGGTAGGGCGAGGCGTCGTCGTCACGGGAGCTGCGAACGGGATGGGCCGGGTGGAGGCCCTGGCACTGGCGCGCGAGGGCGCCCGGGTCTGGGTGGCCGACCTGGACGAGGACCGGGGCAGTGAGCTCGTGGCGGAGATCCGGGACGTCGGGGGGTCGGCCCGCTTCGCCCGCCTGGACGTCACGGACCCCGGTTCGTGGACGGCCCTGTGCGAACGGATCTCCGCAGAGGACGGCTCGCTCCACGGGCTTGTCAACAATGCCGGGGTCAGTCACCGCTTCGGTATCGCCGACACCGCTGACGAGGACTGGCGGCGGGTGATCGACATCAACCTGTCCGGGGTCTTCTACGGAATGAAGCACCTGGCTCCGCTACTGAGGGAGTCGGGTGCGGGCTCCGTGGTCAACGTGTCCTCCATCGCGGGGATGACGGGATACTTCGCGGCGGCGTACGCCGCGAGCAAGTGGGGCGTGCGCGGGTTGAGCAAGACCGGTGCCATGGAGTTCGCCGGATGGGGTGTGCGCGTCAACTCCCTGCATCCGGGTCTGGTGGACACCCCGTTGCTGAGGTCGGGCTCCGAGGAGTTCGTCGAGGAGAGCTTGCGCTCGGTCCCCGCGGGCCGGGTCGCGGAATCCGGGGAGATCGCCGAGGTCGTGGCATTCCTCCTGTCCGACGCGTCCCGCTACGTCACAGGGGCCGAACTGGTGGTGGATGGCGGACTGACCTCGGGCGGCCTGTACCACCGGGTCCTCGCGGGGCTGGAGAAGGCGCCCCCCGGCTGACCGGTACCAGCCCGCCCTCCGGCCAGGATCCTCTCGTCCGGGTCGTGCCGTCCCCGCTGCCTGGGAGAGCGGCTTCAGGGCTGCTTTTCGGAGTGCCCGAGCGGCCGGTCCGGGGCGACGCGGTCGCGGACGAGGCGCTTGATGTCCGCCGCGTCGGTGAAGGCCGCGTCGGTCTTGCGGGACCACACCGGCTCCCCGTCCACGCGTACCTCGAACACGCCACCGGTCCCGGGTACGAGGGCCACCTCGCCGAGTTCGCTTTCGAAGGTGGTGAGCAGCTCCTGCGCCATCCACGTTGCCCGCGGCAGCCACCGGCAGCGCGTGCAGTACTCGATCTCCAGCCTGGGGTTTCTCGTCTCGTCAGCCACGGTCCCCAGTATGCGCACAGCCCGCTGGGACCGCGCGACCGCCCCGGGGTTCAACGCGCGATGTTCGCCTTGCGGGGCAGCACCGTGACCGGAACGGTTGAGCCGTGCAGCACACCCTGGCTCACCGAACCCAAGAGGAGGCCCCGCACACTGCCCCGGCCCCGCGAACCGACCACGACCATGTCCGCGGTGGCACCCGTCTCGATCAGGGCCTCGGCCGGATCCTGCGAGCTGCGCACGACGGCCACGCCCACCCCCTCGGTGTCGGCGTCCACGACCTTGCTGAGCATGTCGGACACCATCTCCTGCGACCGCTGGTCCAACAGGTCGTCCGGGGGCACCCAACCGCCCTCGGCCAGGGACTGGGCGTCGAAGGGCAGCGGCACCTGCCAGCTGTGCACCACGACCACCGAACCCCCGTCCACCCGCGCGGCCTCGCGCAACGCGAAGTCGAGGGCGCTGCGGGAGTCGTCGGAACCGTCCACCCCCACCACGATCCGCCGCGGCGCCTCGGTCACCGCGTCAGCGCCCACGGGCACCACGACCACCGGGCAGACGGCACGCGCGGCCAGGCGGACACTGGCCGAGGACTCCAGGGCGGAGCGCGCCGCTCCCAGCCCGCGCGACCCCACGACCACCAGGTCGTCCGGGTCGGTACGGAGCAGAAGGGCCTTCGCCGGCTCCTCCAAGGCCAGCACCGTCTCCACCGGGAGTCCGGGCTGGAGTTCGCGCGCCCGTTCGGCGGCCTGCCGGAGCAACCGGTCGCCTTGGTCCCTGATCTCCTCCGAGGGCGGGAACCGGGTGCTGCCCGCGTAGACGGACATCACCAGCGGCATGGCCAGGGCGTGGACCACGCTGAGTGTGCACCCGCGGCGCGCGGCCTCGGCCGCGGCCCAGCCCAGCGCCCGGTCACCCGTAGCCGACCCGTCGACACCCACCATCACCCTGGGCGTTCCCGACTCGTTCTCCGCCATCTCCTACCTCCCCATCGGAGGCCGCCCCGCGCGCCCCTTGCGCACAGTATGGTCCCCACCGGAAAGGGTGCCCGAAGTACCCCCGCCGTGCGGCGGGACTCTCCGGGCGGAAGGGAGAGCGATGCGGGACGACGGGGACCCGGCCCTCGCACACCGGCTGGCTGATCTCGCCGGGGATATCGCCATGCGCTACGCCGCGGAGGGGACCCGCGCGACCGAGACGAAGAGCGACGGCAGCCCCGTCACCCCCGCGGATCTTCGTATCGAGCGCGAGTTGCGCGCCCGCGTCGCGTGGGAGCGCCCGCGCGACGCCTTCACCGGAGAGGAACTCGGAGTTGCGGGCCCTGAGCGGGAGGGGCGCGGTCTGGACGGGCCGGAGCCCGCACTTGGATCGTCGACGCCATCGACGGCACCAGGAGTTTCCTCGCCGGCGAGCCGGAGTGGGGCACGCTGATCGCTCTCACCCGGGGCCGCCGAGTCGACCTCGGCCTGGTCTCCGCACCGTCCCTGGAGAGCCGCTGGTGGGCGGGGTCGGGCGGGGGAGCGTGGACGGCGACCACCCCGACACCGGCCGGGAGCTACGACCCCCCGCCTGACTGTCAGTGCCACGGGCCAGTTGGCCGACGCGTCGGTCGGGTTCCGGCCGCCTCCGGCACGGGTCACCGAACACGCCCGCGCCGCGGCGGCAGGGCTCGCCGCGAGGTCAGGGCGAGCAGTCCCTGCGCTCGACTGGAACGGACCGGGTAATGCTGTGCCGGCACCGCCCAAACCGTCGACCGGGACGGGGACCTGCCATGGCGGGCTGCTCGTGGCCACGGGGCAGCGGGACGCCTTCCTGCTGCTGGGCGCGGGCCCTTGGGACATCGCGCCCTTGGTGCCGATCGTCCGGGAAGCGGGCGGGTCGTTCAGCGACCTGTCCGGCGAGGACCGGTTCGACACCGGGGCCGCGCTGTTCGGAAACGGCCGGATCCACGACGAGATCCTGGACGCCGTGCGGGCCCGGACCTGACCCGGCTCCGGTTGTGACCCGGGCCGGGCCACAACCGGCCGGGGGCGTTGTCAGTACCCGCCCGGCGACGTAGAACGAGTGGGAGCAGCACCGGCTCCACCCCCGCACCCCGCTCCCTCGGCCTTCAGGAGGCTGCCATCTCCCCTCCCACCAACACGGAGACCTCAGGATGTCCCTACCGCTTGCGCACGGACGGGACGGGTTTCCACGAAGAGACCGCCCGGCTGCGTGCGGGAGGGCCCGCGCACCGCGTCGAACTCCCCGGGGGTGTGGTCGCCTGGGCCGTCACCCGGCACGAACTGGTCAAGGACCTGCTGGCCGACCCACGGGTCTCCCGGGACTTCAGGGCGCACTGGCCCGATCACGACAAGCTCGGGGAGGACTGGTCGCTCGCCCGGCTCGTTCTCCTGGACGGCTTCATCAACCGTCACGGGGACGAGCACCGGCGCCTGCGCCGACTGGTCACCCCCGCGTTCACCCCGAGCCGGGTGCGCCGCATGGAGGACACCGTCCGTGAGCGGGCACGGGGGCTCGTCGCCGACATGGCGCGGGCCGCGCCCGGTCAGGAGGTCGACCTGCGGGCCGCGCTGTCCCGTCCGCTGACGATGGGTGTGATCTGTGAGCTCTTCGGTGTTCCCGAGGACCTGTCGGAACGGCTCGGCGCCGCGGTGGACACCGGTGTGGACACCACCGCCGGGCCAGAGGAGGTCCTGGCCGGTCAGCGGGAACTGATGGCCTGCTTGGACATCCTGGTGGAGTACCGGCGGGCCCGTCCCGGTACGGACCTCACCAGCGACCTGCTCGACCCCGAGAGCGGCCAACCGCTGCCGTACGGCGATCTGGTCGGCACGCTGGTCCTCATGATCGGGGCCGGTTTCGAGACCGCGGTCAACCTCATCACCAGCGCGGTGCACGCCCTGCTCACCCACCCCGAGTACCGGGAGCGCCTGACCGCCGGGGAACTGGCGGTCGAGGAGGTGGTGGAGGAGTCCCTGCGCCGCGACCCGCCCACCAAGTACGTGCCGCTGCGTTACGCGGTGGAGGACATCGACCTCGGCGGGGGAGTAGTCATCGCCCAAGGCGAGCCCATCCTGGTCGCCTTCGGCGCCTCCGGCCGGGACCCGCGCCTGCACCCCGACTCCCCTGAGGCCTTCGACCCGGACCGCCCCTCCAAGGAGCATCTGGCCTTCGGCCGCGGCGCGCACTTCTGCGTGGGGGCGCACCTGGCCCGGATGGAGGCCCGCCTCGCCTTGGAGGAGCTGTTCACGGCGCTGCCCGGCCTCACGCTCGCAGAGTCGGGCCGGGACCCGGCGAAGGTCCCTTCACTGCTGGTCAACGGATACGCGGAACTCCACGCCATCCCGCACCCGTCCCCCTGACCGCGGGGGGACCGGGCGAAGCCCGCCGTGGTCCGCGCCCGGGAAGGAGAGCGATGCGGAAACGCGTGTGGTCGGAGGGTCGGTGTGCGGGAACCAGGGGATGTCGTCGAACGCGGCCAGGCCGATTTCGTCGGGCACGCGCAGGCAGCGGACTCGGATCGCCTCGAGTGCTCCCCGGGCCGTCAGGTTGTCGGTGGCGAAGCCGGCATCCGGGGGCTCGGGCAGGTCGAGGAAGCGTTCGGTGGCCACACGTCCGCTCTCGTCAGGTCGCTGTGGTTGCGGTCACAGACGCGGGCGGCAGTGGAGCGGGAGGTGCGGTCGGCGCTCCGCGAGCAGTGCGGGAGCGCCGACCGCCGTGGTCACACGGTGGCTTCCAATTCCGCCTGTGCCGGTTGCCGCGGTGGGTCGGCCGCTTCCACCGTCCCTTCGGTCCTCAGGTCGCGCAGGAAGGACACGACCACGCCCACGATGACGACGAGGAAGGGCGCTGACGTGACGATGACCGTCTGTTGCAGCGCGTTGAGCCCGCCCGAGTACAGGAGGATGATCGCCAGGGCCCCTGTCATCGCGCCCCACAGCAGCAGGATCGGCGTCCGGGGCGCGAGGGAGCCGCGCGTGGTGAGCATGCTCAGCACGTAGGTGTTCGCGTCGGCGCCCGAGACGAAGAAGAGCACCGCCAGGATCACCACCAGCGCCGCCGTGACCGTGGGGAGGGGGAACTCGGCCAGGGTCGCGAAGAAGGCGCTGTTGATCTCCTGCGCGGTGGCGCCCGCGATGTCCGTGCCGTGGTTCATGTCCAGCTCGATCGCCGAACCGCCGAACACCGAGAACCAGGTGAAGAAGGCCAGGCTGGGCATGCCCAGGACGACCAGGATGAACTGCCGGATGGTGCGCCCGCGCGAGATGCGCGCCAGGAACACGCCGACGAAGGCGCCCCAGGACACCCACCAGGCCATCATGAAGTAGGTCCAGCCCTGCATCCACTCGGTGTCACCGAAAGCGGCGCCGCGCAGGCTCATCAGGAGGAACTCGTTGCCGTACTGGCCGATGGACTCCAGGAACAGCGAGATCAGGAAGGCCGTCGGGCCGAGGAAGAGCACGAACACGAAGAGCAGCGAGGCGACCGAGAGGTTGATCTCGCTGGTGTAGCGGATGCCCCGCTTGACGCCCGACGCGGCCGAGAGGCTAAACAGGACCGTGACCACGACCACGATGACGACCTGGGTGGTGGTCCCGGTGGGGGTGCCCAGGAGGCGGTTCAGGCCGTTGTCGATCTGCAGGGCTCCCAGACCGAGCGAGGTCGTGGTCCCGAACAGGGTGGCGAAGACCGTGAAGACGTCGATGGCCTTGCCGGCCGGGCCGTCGGCGTGCCGACCCAGCAGCGGTCGGAACAGGGTGCTGACCAACCCGGGGCGCTTCTTGCGGTACATCGAGTAGCCCAGTGCCAGGCCGAAGATCGCGAAGATCGCCCACGCGTGCAGCCCCCAGTCGTAGAAGGAGTACTGGAGTGCGAGGACCGCCGCCTGGGGTGTTCCCGGCTCGGCCAGGTCGTGGGGCGGCGTGGCGAAGTGCGAGATCGGTTCGGCGACGCCGTAGGAGACCAGGCCGATGCCCATCACGGCGCACAGGATCATGGCGATCCAGGTATGTGTGGCGAACTCGGGCCGGTCGTCGTCTGAGCCCAGCCGGACGCGTCCGTAGCGGCTGCAGGCCAGCCCGACCAGGAGCGCCAGGAGCAGGAGGGGGAGTAGCAGGTACGCCCAGCCGAACCTGCCGGTGACCCAGTCCAGGGCTGTGCTCATGGACGCCATCTGGTGGTCCGGGGCCACGACTCCCCAGGCCACGAACAGTGCCGAGATGGAGAGGGAGGCCCAGAAGACCACCCCGACGGTTCTACGGGCGGTCGTGGCGTCATTCATGGGTCGACTCTTCTCTCGCGACGCGGAGCGCACGAAGTGGTGTCACACCGCGCGGTGTCTTGTACGGCAGCGAACCGAGGTCTTCGGCTGTCCAGGCGCCGGGGATGGATTTCAAGGGCGCGAACTTCCTGTTCGAAAGGATGGGGCGCGAGGGTTTCGGGAGGTCTCTCAGACGTGCGTGTCCGGTGACTCGCCTTTCGTGCCGTGTGCGGGCCGTGCAGCAGAACGCGACGGTCGTCACCGAGACGACCGTCGCCGGGCCCAGGGAAGTGTGGGAAGCAGCACCGCGGAGTGACTCCGCGACGCGAACGTTGTCGGCCCTCAACCGGGAGCGGCCGCGTTGGACACCTTCGTGGCCCCTCGTGCGCTGCGAGATCGTCGAGAAGTCCCAGGTGAAGGAGGGGCCGAAGTCTCCGGGCGAGAATACTCGCAACCGGAGGGCAGATTCGCCCTTTCAGGCTGTGGCGGGGGCCACGGACACGGTTCCTAGGCGCCGCCCCGGCGGAGGCGTTCGGCCGCCTGCGCCCGGAGCGGGGCGCCGGACAGCGGCGCGTCGCCGTGCAGCGCCTCCCATCGGGTGTTGTGCGCCGCCGCCCACAGACTGGCCGCCCAAGCGACCTCCTGCTCCGCGGCAGTGAACAGGCGCCCCCGGACGTCCTGGTAGGCGGCCAGGAACGCCTCGGAACTCTCGACCGGCGCCAGCGTGGACGGCCCAGTGCTGGGGAACGCCCCGCTAGCCGCCCCCGCCAACGCCGCCTCCGGTTGCCAGGCCAGGCTGTCCCAGTCGTGCACCGCCCACACATCGCGGCCGCGCCACCGCACGTTCTGCGCCTCGAAATCGGCGTGGCCGAGAACGCACGGCAGGTCGGCGGCCAGGAGCCGCCCGCGGACCCGCTCGGCCGTGTCGACGACATACGCGGGTACGGCGCCCTGGTCCTGCGCGTCGAGGAACCCGACCGTCGGCCACACTCCGGGATCCGTGTGGTCCCAGCGCGCCCAGCGCGGGTTCGGCAGGGGCGGTGCGACGGCCACGTCGGCCAGTGCGGCCATCAGCCGGGCGAACACCTCCGCGTAGCGCACGGCCGCGCCCGGCGAGTCCCCGCGCAGCACGTCGCCACCGGGGCGGTACTCCTCGGCGTGCACTGCCAGTGAACCGACCCCGGTCACCGGCGTGCGCGGCCGGGCGCACGGAAGCCCGCGCTCGGCCAACCGCGCCTGGGCCGCGACGCACGACACGGCCCGCCCGTCGTCCTCGCGCGCCTTGACGACAGCCTCCGTGCCGTCGGCCAACCGGAGGCCGAACACCGTTGAGATGCTCCGCGTCCGGAACAGCGCATCGGCGGGTGCCGCGCCCAGGTGCTCCAGGCACCACCCCGGCAACCACTCCGGCAGATCGTCCTCGGCCATGGTGCGGACTATGCCATGCCCGCCGGGCCCGAGGGCCTAGAATCCCTGCATGCCGGTGACAGTTCCCGCGCACCAAGCGGTGGCGGTAGTGAAGCTGCGCTGGCCGCGGGGCTTCGACGGGGTGGCCCTGGTGGTCGGCTCCGTCTCCCCCGATCTGGCCTACGCCTTCATTCCCTGGATCGAGATCCCCTCGCACACCCCCGCTGCGCTGCTGTACTGGTGCCTGCCGGTCACGCTGGCCGTGTCCTGGCTGCTGCGGCGCTTCGCCCTCCGGGGCGCCGCCTACCTGCCGGACCTGGGCGTACTGCGCATCCGCGACTACGCGGGCTGTGCCGCGGTCAGCCACCGCTCGTGGGTGACGCTCTCCTCGGCGCTGTTGGGCGCAGCCTCGCACATCCTCTGGGACTTCTTCACCCACGACACCGGAGCGCCGCGCCTGTGGCCCGGTATGGCGGAGGAGGCCGTGGCCGGCCTGCCCTGGTACCAGCTGGCCCAGTACACCTCCGGCGTGGTGGGCACGCTCGCCGTCGCCGCGATGGCCGTCGCCGTCGGCTCCCGGCGTCTGCTGCCGCGCTGGCACGGTCGCCCGCCCGCCGATCCACCGGTGCCGCCGCACGCGGGGATGTGGTGGGCGGTGGTTCTCGGCGTGGCGGCCGCCACGCTGGTTCCGGCCCTCCTGTTTCCCTGGCTCGGCGGCCTGCACATCCTGGCGGCTCGACTGCTGTGGGCGGCCCTGATCGCCACGTCGATCGCCGGAGCGGTGGTGGCGGCCCGGTCGGAGGGCCGCTTCACCTCCCGCCTGACCTGACCGGGGACATGTGCTTCACGTGCCGTGAGCTGTACTCAGCGGCGTCACGTTCGGTCGGCGTCGAGGTCGGGTGCCCACGCGACGCCGTTGATGTGGCTGCCCCCGTCGACGAAGAGCGTGTTTCCGGTCAGGTAGCGGCTGTCCTCGCTCGCGAGGAAGACCGCGACGGGAGCGATGTCCGCGTACGCGTCGCCGATCCGGCCCATCGGGTTGGCCGCGCCGGCGGCCGCCTCGAGTTCGGGGTTCTCGGTCATCGCCTTGTCGAACGCCTTACTCTTGGCGGCCGGGCAGATGGCGTCGCCTCCGGTTCAACCCCCAGGTAGCAGGGTCGCGTGGAGCCGGAACGTCCCTACCCCTGGGGGGAGCGGGTCGTCGCTGCCCAGCCCCATGCCCTTCCGGTAGGCCGTGTCGTCGGTCCACTGGGCGTAGTTGAGGAGTCCTGCGCCGTCGAGGCTCACGTGGAAGTGGGCCGACACGAGGCCGTCGGTGCCGGTGGGTTCGTCCTCCGGGGTGTCGGAGTCGAGCATGCCGTCGACGAAGGATTCGATCTCGGCACTGTGGGCGAAGGTGCCGGTCACGATGACGACGGTCTCTGGATCCACAGCGGGTTCGGTTGCTTGGGTGCCGCGGTACGGCCGGTAGCGCTGGAGCCCTTGGCGGTCGATGCCGGGGACGGCGTCGTCGACGGGTGTGCCCTGCTCGTCCTGCTCACGCGCCTGGAATTGCGCGAACGCCTGTTCACCGTCCCACCGGGAGTAGTGGCGCAGCGTGGACCCGTCGGTACCGATGAGGATGCTGTAGGAGTGCAGCCCCGGCGGCCAGTGGCGGGAGCGCCAGGACTCCACCACGGCGTGTGCGGCGGCGTGTTGACGCTCCGGCGTCCCCAGGACCCATGCGCTGGATACCACCAGGCCGGCGTTCGGGTTCTGGAAGTTCGGAGGCTGGCTCGTGACGCGGGCAGCCGTCTGGGAGGTCTTGTTCATGCCCGCATACTAGGCTGCGCCTCAGTGCGCGGACATCGGTCAGGTGGCTGGCATCCACCGCGGTGCCGGACGGCGACACGCCGGTCTCGGGCTTCGAGTCCGACCTCCCGGCCTGGACACACAGGTCCGGGCAGACTCTGTACCACCCGGCGTCGGCCGACGCTGTCGGCACGGTGGCCGACCCCGGGTTGCGTGTATTCGACCTGGCGGGCCTGAGAGCCGTGGAGGTCTCGGCGCTCCCGACAGGGCCACGGGGCCAGTGCGCTCGCGACCATGGTCGGGGAGAGGACCGTCGACCTCTTCAGCACGGGCCAGGGCCTCGAAGGAGGCACGCAATGACCACACACCGCGCGGATGACGACTGAGTGGCCCGAACCCCACGAGCCTCTCCCGGACGTTCCCGCACCGCTCAGAGAACGGAGCCCATGTGCGACCCCAGTGGCCGGGAGCAGGGAAACTGAAGAGCAAGTGGAACGCCGCCCGTAGGGCCCGTGCCGAGCAGGACGAGCCCGAGGCCGCCGACGGGGTCCCGGAGACCGAGGACGACGCGCGGGCCGATGACCTCCTGCGGACCGTGAGCGACGCGGCCTGGCGGTTGCTGGTCATCGGTGTGGTGGCGGGCCTGCTGGTCTACGCGCTAACCCACCTGTCGGTGGTCACGCTCCCGGTGATCATCGCGGTCTTCCTCACAGCGCTGCTGATGCCGCTGGCCAACTGGTTGCGCCGTCCCAATCCGGTCAAGCCCCGCGGGTTCGGCCGGGGATCGTCCACGGCGATCACCCTGCTGGTCGCTCTTACGGTGTACACCCTTGCCGTCACCTTGATCGTGACCCCGGCAGCCGCGAGTTTCGAGGACCTGGTGGACAGCGTCAACCAGGCGGTCGTGCAACTCCAGACCCTGGACCTGCCCTTCGGGATAGATCCCGCGCTGCTCACGGACGTGATCGAGAACGCCTGGGACCAGATTCGGTCCCGGGTCACGGACAACACCGACCAGATCCTCACCGGTGCTTGGACCGCGACGACCGCGGTGACCCGAGTCGTTCTCGGTATCGTGCTGATCATCGTCCTGACCATCTACTTCGTGCATTCGGGCGACAAGCTCATGGACTGGGTCGCCGCCCTCCTGCCGTCCCGCTCCCGCCCGGCCTTCCGACACACCGGTCGGGTCACATACGGGGTGATGGGCCGCTACGTGCGCGGCGTGGCTTTGGTGGGCCTCTTCGACGCCCTCGGTATCGGCATCGTGCTTCTGATCTTCCTCGACACCGGCCTGGCGGTTCCGCTGATCGTGCTCACCTTCGTGGGCGCCTTCCTCCCGGTTATCGGCGCGTTCCTGAGCGGTCTCATCTCCGTTCTCGTCGCCTTGGTGACCGAGAACTGGATCGTGGCGCTGATCGTGCTCGCAGCCGTGATCATCGTGCAGCAGTTGGAAAGCAACGTCTTCGCCCCGCGGATCTACGGCCAGGCCCTGGAGCTGCCGTCGGCCGTAGTCCTGATCGCCCTCACCACGGGCGGGATCCTCGGCGGTGTCGCGGGCCTGTTCCTGGCCACCCCCGTCGCCGCGGTGCTCGCCGCGCTACTGCGCAACAGGCCAACAGCACACTCGGAGACCGAACCCCGGGGATCGTCGGACGAGGGGAAGCCGGGGAAGGCGGGTTCCGCACATCGTTCCGCCCCGACAGGCGCACCGGACGGAGGCAACACGTGAACCGTATCCACGACGCCGTGGTGAATCAGTAACCTGGTGCCGATATTTCGACCGGTACCACGTCTGAGCTGCCGTGCTGTGCCGGACGCGAACAGGACCGCGGCGCTCATCCGACGGTCGTGGAGTTCTTTCGGAACACGAGGGTTCTGGGGTCTCCGTGCCTTATGGCGCGACAGGCGCCGACATCCGTCAAGGCCAACATCAAAGATCAGTAGCTCAGCGAACAACCATCGGTTTTCGGCTCCCCGGCCCTCGATCAGCCCTCGTTCGCCAGGGCCCGCACCGGGTGGGAGCCCAGGACTCTGGCAGTGAACTCCGCCAACTGAGCCCGCATCCTTTCGCGCGGCATACCCTCGTGCCCGGCCAGATGCTCGACAAGATCGGCCCGGGTGGCTGCGAGCAGGGCGTGAGCGGTGAAGCCGCTGTCGGTCAGGCCGGGGATCTGCCCCAGCATGGTGTCCAGCAGGCTGTGCCAACGCTCGTAGTGATCCGCCTGGTAGGGGCTGCTGCTGCCGCTTTCCTCCAGGACGAGCATGAGGGGGCGGTTGTCGAGTTTGAAGCACAGGAGGGTGTCGAGCAGGGCAGGTACGCGCTGCTGCGGCGGAGTCCCTGGGCCCATGGGCGGAGGCCCGGTTTCAACGGCCTCCCTGACCGGTTCCAACCGCGCTTGGTATAGCGCGCGCACCAGTCCGGTGCGGTCGCCGAAGGCCCGGAAGAGCGTGCCCTTGCCGACGCCGGCCTCCGCTGCGATGGAGGCCAGGGTGACGCCTTCCGGGCTCTCGCAGCGGGAGAAGAGATCGTCGGCGGCCGCGAGGACGGCCTGCCGGTTACGGGCGGCATCCTTGCGGGGTTTGCGCTCGGGCATGCGGCACCTCCGTTTGCAAAGCGGACCCATGGTCCGTATCGTTAAAGCGGACCCAAGGTCCGTATTCCATGAGATGGAGGATACCCGTGTCTGCATCGACTTCTCCGGCGGACCTCTACCGCCAAAGCCTGCGGCTGTTGCTGGACAAGGACATTCCCGCGTGGGTCGCCCTGTGGGCCGAGGACGGCTCCATGGAGTTTCCCTTCGCCCCTGACGGCTGGCCGAAGCGCCTGGAGGGCAGGGAGGCCATCGCCGCGTACATGCGCCATTACCCGGACCACATCGACCTCCATGACTTCCCCGAACTGCGGATCCACCAGACCACCGATCCCGAGACCATCGTGGTCGAGATGCGCGGCGTCGGCCGCCTGGTGGAGTCCGACCGCCCCTTCGACATGACCTACATCGCCGTCGTAACAGTCCGGGACGGGCACTTCGCCTCCTACCGCGACTACTGGAACCCCCTCGCCGTCCGCGAACCCGGTACCGATTTCACCAGGAGCAACCGATGACAACCACCGGAACCACTTTGGTCATCGGCGCCACTGGCACCACAGGCAGCCGCACCGCGGCGCAGCTGTCAGCCGCTGGCCACCGCGCCAAAGCCGCCAGCCGTCGCGCCGTCAGCGTCCCCGGCGCGGAGCCGGTCGCATTCGACTGGTACGAACCCGCCACCCACGCCGCCGCCCTCGACGGAGCCGACCGCGTCTACCTGATACCGCCCGTAGGCGACGCCGACCCGGCCGCGGTCATGTTGCCGTTTCTCCGCCAAGCCCACGCCGCCGGCGTGCACCGTGCGGTACTCCTCAGTTCCTCGGCCATCCCCGAGGGCGGCCCGGCGGTGGGAACAGTGCACCAGGCCCTGCCCGATCTGTTCGAACAGTGGGCGGTGCTGCGGCCCTCGTGGTTCATGCAGAACTTCACCGGCACGCACGCGCATGCCGTGAGCATCCGTGAAGAAGGCACCATCTGGTCCGCGGCCGGGAGTGGCCGGGTCGGATTCGTCGATGCTGAGGACATCGCGGCCGTCGCTGTCCATGCTCTGACCGATGAACACGCCCCCAACACCGGTCTCGTCCTCACCGGGCCGGAGGCGCTCAGCTACGACGACATTGCCGCCACCATCACCCAGGTCACCGGCCGACCCGTGGACCACCACCGCCTGTCCTACGAGCAGATGCGCGACCGCCTCACGGCGCAGGTGCCGCTGGAGTTCGCCTCGATGCTGGCTGGCATGGACCGTGCCATCGCCGAGGGGGCGGAGGACCGTACCACCGACACCGTCCAGCGCCTCACGGGTCGACCCGCGCGCAGCTTCCGCGTTCACCTCGAACGAGAGATGGACTGAAGCAGCTCGGCCCCTGCTACATTTCCTGCTCGCCCTGGCGGCAGTCGGCTGCCGCCAGGGCCCAGGAGTCGAAACCGCTGCGAGCGGTGCCCGGCTCCGGGGCAGCGAGTCGCGGCGCTGGACCCGCGCGGCGGCGTCCCCTTCCACCTCGGGGTGCGTAGAAAGCACCGAAACGGCATGGAGATGGGGAAGAGCGTACTCAGGGTGCGGGAGAACCGGTGGCGGCGGAGTGTGGACGCTCTCACCTACCGGGAGCGGGACCGGCTGTTCCGTATGGCGCCGATCCTCGAAGAGCACAACCGTAGAAGCAGCGAAAGCGGGCTCCCGGAGGAACCCGCTTCGAAGTCGATCTCCCAGTTATCTCCCGAGGCGGGATGATCATCTTCGCCGCTACAGCCAGATAACTTTCTGACCTGCGGTGCTGCTTGTGGGCGATACAGGACTCGAACCTGTGACCCCTACCGTGTCGAGGTAGTGCTCTAGCCAACTGAGCTAATCGCCCCTATGGAATTATGGTGCGCGTGGAGCCGGAGACGGGAATCGAACCCGTGTGCAGGGATTTGCAGTCCCTTGCCTCAACCACTCGGCCACTCCGGCAGGAGCACGGGGAGCCGAGCGGCACCCATGCGTGCCATTCTCCGAGCGGACGACGGGATTCGAACCCGCGACCCTCACCTTGGCAAGGTGATGCTCTACCAGCTGAGCTACGTCCGCGTGGTCTGGGATGTGCTCCCAGGCCCGATCCGATTGTGCCACCTGAGGCGGCGCGATGCGAATCGTTCGAGCGGACGACGGGATTCGAACCCGCGACCCTCACCTTGGCAAGGTGATGCTCTACCAGCTGAGCTACGTCCGCGCGGCGAATGTGGGGCGGGCCCCGGTCTTCCCGGTGCCGCGTCCCTCGCTGCGTTAAGAACTCTAGCGGATGTTGGGGGAAGTGCGAAATCGGCCTTCCCAACGGTCAGCGCGCTGCCTTGGCAGGCCTGGTGGCCCGCCGTGGCAGTGGCGCCTACTCCAGGTGGGCGGAGGAGGGCATGTCGGGCCGGGGCGGTGCGGAGAGGTACTGCCCGACCCTCTCGATCACCTTGTTCATCTCGTAGGCGATCAGGCCCACGTCGCTGTCGGCGTCCGACATGAGTGCCATGCAGGCGCCCTCACCGGCGGCGGCCACGAAGAGGAAGGCGCGGTCCATCTCGATGATGCTCTGCCGGATGTTGCCGGCGGAGAACTGCTTGCTCGCGCCTCCCGCGAGGCTGTGGAGCCCTGAGGCGATCGCGGAGAGGTGCTCGGCGGCCGGGCGGTCGAGTTCGCTGGAGGTGGCCATGAGGAGGCCGTCGGTGGACAGGACGATGGCGTGCTGCGTGCCGGTGGCCCGCGTCAGGAGGTCGTCCAGCAGCCAGCTGAGTTCGCCGCGGGCGGTGCTCGGTGGGGTCATGTCTCTCTTTGCTCTGTCTGAGGTGGGACGTGCGCGACTGGCACACGCGCGTTGCGGGACACGTCGCGTGCACCGGCCGGGGGGAGGCGGCTCGGGGCGGCTATCACCGGCCCCGCGTAAGCGTTGCCCAGATGATAGCCATTCGTAACTTATCTGTCCGTTCGCCTCCGTGTCTTCCGGGTGGGCCACTCTTGGAGGCCATGCGCTGTGACCAGTGGTGACGCAAGGGTGACGGGAACGGACCGACCGGACCAGCGGCCGGTGCTGGACAGGGGACTTGCCAAGGCGGGGCGCTGCGGGTACGGCGGAGGTGGCGGATCACCGGGCGAGAAGGCGGCCGACAGTGGGAGGATTCGCGGAAGTACCGGCCCTACCAGGGGCCTTCGAGAGTGTGGGGGTTGGAATGAGGGTGTGGATCGCCGGCGCCGGCTACGGCCGCGGAGCCGTGCTGGAACAGGAGGACGCGCGCATCCCGGTGGCCGACCACGGCATCACCGTTGGAGACGGGGTCTTCGAGACGGTGCGCGCGCAGAACGGCAGGCCGTTCGCGCTCACCCGGCACCTGAAGCGCCTGGCCCGCTCGGCGCGCGGCCTGGGCATGGACGAGCCCGACCTGGACCTGGTCGCGGACGGCGTCGCCCGGGCCGTGGCGGCCAACCCGGAGCTGACCGACGCCCGGGTGCGGATCACCGTCACGGACGGTACCGGACCGCTCGGTTCGGACCGCGCCGAGGGTGAACAGACCGTGATCGTGGCGCTGGGACCCTTCCCCGCGATCGCGCCGGCCACGGACGTGGCCCTCGCCCCTTGGCCGCGCAACGAATTCGGTGCGCTGGCTGGGCTGAAGACCACTTCATACGCCGACAACGTGCGCGCCCTGGCCTACGCGCGCGAGCGGGGCGGATCCGAGGCGATCTTCCGCAACATCAGCGGCAACCTGTGCGAGGGCACGGGCAGCAACATCTTCGTGGTACTCGACGGCAGGCTCGTCACCCCCGCGCTGTCAGCGGGTCCGCTGGCGGGGATCACCCGGGAGCTCGTGCTGGAGTGGTTCGGCGGTGAGGAAGAGGACGTTCCGATGGAGCGGCTCCCGGACATCACCGAGGCGTTCCTGACCTCGACCGGCCGCGACGTGCAGTCGATCCTGCACATCGACGAGCTGCGGGTGTCGGCGGAGCCGGGGCCGGTGACTGCGAAGGCCATGGCGGTGTTCGCCGAGCGCTCCGCGGCGGACCTGGACCCGTGACGGCCTTCGCGCCGTGAGCGGCTCCTCGGCTGCTGCGGTGCGCGGAGAACCGGGCGGTAGCCGGAGAACAGGTTATGGGGGGACGGCGCCCAGGCGCCGTCCCCCCATGGCGTCCATGCCGCCTCTGGGCGTGAGTGCGGAATACTCCAAGAACAGGCCTCAGGAGTGGAGGTGCTGCTGGATCTCCTCGTCGAGGTCCACGAACTGGGCTTCCTGCCCGGCCGGGACGATCTCGTAGGTGCGGTGGAGGAACTCGGCCAGCGGCGAGACCTGGGTGTCGAACTCGGCCTGGCCGAAGGGCGAGGAGAGCGCCATGCTGACGGAGCGGTCTCCGCTCTCGTCCTTGGAGGGCCACACGCGGACGTCGCCTTCGCCGACCGGGCGCACGATGCCCACGGTGAGGAGCTCGCGCGCGAAGATCCACTCGACGGGGTTGTCCTCGCCGGTGTGGAAGGCGACGCGGATCGCGTAAGGGTCGTCAGAGCTGTAGTCGAGTTGTGCGACCAGGGGAACCGAGGTGCGCTCCGGGACCACGAGTCGCAGGCCCAGCTCGGCGGTGGCAGTGGTGTCGCTACTGTTCATGTTCGCCAAACCTTTTCTCGTCCGGCCCAGTAGTCCTGGGTCACGGGCCGGTTGCCGTCTCACTCGCTCCAACGCGGTTACCCGCGGACTATGACGTGAGTACGGAGACTTTCTTGGTCGGTGGGACCGGAGGTCTCGCTGCCCGCCCAGCGGGGCCAGCGCGCCGCTGGGCGGCACCACGATCCTTCGTCACTGTAATGACCAGGAGAAACCAAAGATTTCCCCATGATGGGTGTCCCGTGTCACGCGCAGGTCAATCCGCGGTCGTCTCGGGAGGGTTCACGAGGGCGGGAACTCCTACTCATTGCGGGGATCGCGGGCGGCAAAGGAATCCTTTGGGCCCGGCTGATCGCGTTGTGTGACCTCTGTCACCTGCCTGTGGGGCCGCTGGGCGGGTTCGGGTGCGTTGACCACTCCCGAACATGCGCTAGAGTTTTTCTTGTCCGACCGAGAGGGCGGACAGGGCAGCAGCCCAAGGGGCGATTAGCTCAGTTGGCTAGAGCGCATCGTTCACACCGATGAGGTCACTGGTTCGAGTCCAGTATCGCCCACAGAATGCAGGGGCCGTCTCCGTATCGCGCGGAGACGGCCCCTCTTTTTTGGTTTTTGGTCCGGTCAAGCCCGAGCAACGTGCGCCTCTGCGCGGAGGAGCGGGTTTCGGAGGCAGCGCGGGAGGGGAAACGTCCGTGCCTTTTCGGCGGTCTCCCCGGCCTACTCGCTACTCGGCGGCCGGGCCGGGGGGAGCGTTCCGTCCACGGCGCTCGGCCTTGGCGGCCTTGTGCTCGCGGCGGCGCTCCAGGTAGTCGCTCTTGGCGCGTACGAACCACTTCTCGCCTTTGCGGGCCCACACCCGAACGGGGCGCAGCAGCCGGTGGGCCCAGCGGAACTCGGTGCTGAGGATGACCAGTCCGAGCAGGATCGAGGCGATACCGGGGCCGGGGATCACCAGCATGACGACGCCGGCGAGGGCGATGACGGTGCCCACGGTGCCCACCAGGATGCGCCACGGCAGGTGCAGGGCCGGATGTGTGTGCATACGTCTGCGGAACAGGCGGAGCCGTGCCCGCAGCCGCCTCCACCGGCGTCTGCGGGCATGGTGAGAGGGGGATGTCTCCGGGGCCGGAGGGCCGTTCGGTGGGCTCGGTGACATGCGCTCACAGTATTCGGTCGATGCGACTGGCTGCATTCGGGTCGAACTCGGGGGCGTGGTCAGATGTCTGCTGATTGTCACCGATCGAGAGGACTCGATCAATGGTTGGCACATCACCTGTGGAAAAACCCACGGATACGTGACGTTCCATGACAGAACCTTCTGTTCTTGGCCGGTGTGTCCGCTCTGCGCGGCTTCGGTGCCGACCCGTAGAGCACGGGGAGCCCGCTGGCGCGTCAGGCCGAATTCCTTGGCCGAATCAGGCGATCCCGTCCAACTCGGCCTTGCTCTGCCCACTCCCGCCCGGCCTGTGGACAACCAGAGGCGACCCCGCGGCTGAGCCGATAGCATCGGGGGTGCGAAAGGCCTCGCCGCGGTTGGCGGCGGCCGGTTCGTATCCACGACATCGACGTATCCCTAGGAGTCACCGTGTCCGCCGCGTCTGAGCTGCACATCACCCTCGCCGGAACCCCGCGTGCGGTGGCGGCCACGACTACCGCCGGGCAGGCGCTGGAGGCGGACGGCCGGACGGTCATCGCCGCCATGGTCAACGGTGAGCCCAGAGACCTGGCCCTCGAGCTCTCCGACGGCGACACCGTCGAGCCGATCGCGATCGACTCCGACGAGGGGCGGGCGGTCCTGCGCCACTCCACCGCGCACGTTCTCGCCCAGGCCGTCCAGGAGCTCTTCCCCGAGGCCAAGCTGGGCATCGGCCCGCCCGTCGAGAACGGCTTCTACTACGACTTCGACGTGGCCGAGCCCTTCACCCCGGCTGATCTCAAGAGCATCGAGAAGAAGATGCAGCAGATCATCAAGCAGGGGCAGCGCTTCGACCGCCGCGCGGTCTCGGACGAGGCCGCGCACGCCGAGCTGGCCACAGAGCCCTACAAGCTGGAGCTCATCGGCCTCAAGGGCGGTGCCGCCGAGGCAGCCGAAGGCGCCTCCGCCGAGGTCGGCGCCGGCGAGCTCACCATCTACGACAACGTCCACCCGCGCACCGGCGAGCTGTGCTGGAAGGACCTGTGCCGCGGTCCGCACGTGCCCACCACCAAGGCGATCCCGGCGTTCAAGCTCATGCGCACCGCCGCCGCCTACTGGCGCGGCAAGGAGACCAACCCGCAGCTGCAGCGCGTGTACGGCACCGCGTGGGAGAACAAGGACCGGCTCAAGGAGTACCTGACCTTCCTGGAGGAGGCCGAGAAGCGCGACCACCGCAGGCTCGGCTCCGAACTCGACCTGTTCTCCATCCCGGACGAGATCGGCTCCGGCCTGGCGGTCTTCCATCCCAAGGGCGGCATCATCCGCCGGGTGATGGAGGACTACTCGCGCAAGCGCCACGAGGAGGGCGGCTACGAGTTCGTCTACTCCCCGCACGCCACCAAGAGCGCCCTGTTCGAGAAGTCGGGCCACCTCGACTGGTACGCGGACGGCATGTACCCGCCCATGCAGCTCGACGGCGGCCAGGACTACTACCTGAAGCCGATGAACTGCCCGATGCACAACCTGATCTTCGACGCGCGCGGCCGCTCCTACCGCGAGCTGCCGCTGCGCATGTTCGAGTTCGGCACCGTGTACCGGTACGAGAAGTCGGGCGTGGTGCACGGCCTCACCCGTGCCCGCGGGTTCACCCAGGACGACGCGCACATCTACTGCACCAAGGAGCAGATGGCGGACGAGCTCGACTCCCTGCTCACCTTCGTGCTGGACCTGCTGCGCGATTACGGGTTGGAGGACTTCTACCTGGAGCTGTCCACCAAGGACCCGGAGAAGTACATCGGGGACGACGCCAACTGGGAGGAGTCCACCGACGCCCTGCGCCGGGCAGCCGAGAAGCAGGGCTTGGAGCTGGTCCTGGACCCGGGCGGCGCGGCCTTCTACGGCCCGAAGGTCTCCGTCCAGGCCAAGGACGCCATTGGCCGGACCTGGCAGATGTCCACGATCCAGGTGGACTTCAACCTGCCCGAGCGCTTCGACCTGGAGTACACCGCCGCCGACGGCACCCGTCAGCGCCCGGTGATGATCCACCGCGCCCTCTTCGGGTCCATCGAGCGGTTCTTCGCCGTCCTGCTGGAGCACTACGCGGGCGCCTTCCCGGCGTGGCTGGCCCCGGTCCAGGCGGTGGGCATCCCCATCGCCGACGAGCACGTCCCCTACCTCCAGGAGGCCGCCGCCAAGCTGCGCGCGGAGGGGATCCGGATCGAGGTCGACGCCGGCGACGACCGGATGCAGAAGAAGATCCGCAACGCCCAGAAGCAGAAGATCCCCTTCATGCTGCTGGCCGGTGACGAGGACATCAGCAAGAACGCCGTGTCCTTCCGCTACCGCGACGGTTCGCAGAACAACGGTGTCCCGGTGGACGAGGCGGTGGCCGAGATCGTCGCGGCAGTCCGCGACCGCACGTAGGCGGGGGGACCGGGCAGCCGAGGTCCCCGGAACGCCGAGAGCGCCCGTCCCCTCCTCGGGGCGGGCGCTCCACAGTCTCTGGTAGGGACTTGATCAGTCCTGCTCACGCGGGCTCTTGGGGGCCTTGTCCTCCTTGAAGAGGTCCTCCCGGGAGATCTTCGCGGTGGCGTTGGGGTCGTTTGCGGTCTCCTCTTCGTCGTCGCGGAAGAGGTCCTCCCGGGAGATCTTCGCGGTGGCGTTGGGGTCGCTCATTCGGTCGTACTCCTTGTGCGTTGGGGCAAGCCGGATTTTATCCGCCCAGCCCGCACCGGCCGCATTTTCGGGTTCGTGTACACGGAGTTGTGATCAGAATGCGCTGTGCCTCACGGGCCGGTGGCGTTGCGCTCCCACGCGTGGGTGGGGATCCGGTCCAACAGGTCGATCAGGTAGTCGGCCGCGGTCATGGCACGGTCCGGGTCTAGCCCCATGGACGCCCAGGTCAGGACGTGTCCGCCGCTGAAGCGCACCGGGAAGGCGCGCGACCGGGGGTCCGACAGCATCCATAAGGCGGTGTCGTGGCCCAGAATGGCCCGGGTGAAGTGGTCGTCGTCACTGACGGTGTGGAAGGCATCGGCGAAGGCCCGGTCGGTCTCCTCCGGGCTGCCCGGGTTTCCGGAGGACACCGTGTGCGCCAGGTTGCGTCGGCGGAATTCGAGGTCGGCTCCGGGGGCCGGGGTGCGGACGGCGACGATGCGGTAAGTGTGGCGGACCTGCCCGGTGGCGCGGCGCGCGGCCGGGGCCGTGGTGTGGGTGGCTTCGAAAGCGGTGACCAGATGCGGGCCGCGGTGGCCGGTGATGACGTGCTGGGCCCGCGGATTCCGGCCCTGAACGGCCCGGGGCAGGGTGGTGTCTTCCAGGGGACGCGGGTGGTGCTCGGTGTAGTCCCACCCGTGTTCGCGGGCCCACCCGCGCAGTTCGGCGGCCCGCTCCTTGCGAAAGTGCGCGGATACCGTGATCGCACCGGCCGACACCACCACGGCGATCAGGGCGATCACTGACAGGGCGCCTTCCATCCGGTGCTCCTCCGGTGGGGAATGTGAGGCGGCCAGGGACCCGAAACGGCCTCGCCGGGGCGGGCCGGGTCGCGGCGAACCCGGACATCAGGGGGTCCGCACTGGCCTTGTGCGTCCATTCTGTGCTGAATGTGGGTGCTTGTCACCCCTTGGTGTCGACCTCAGATAACCCTTCGGAACAGGTTGGCCACCTGGGTGTTTACCGGCCACTCCCGCCCCACAGTCGCTGGTGGATTGCCGGGACCGAGCTGCGGTGCCCCTGCCTGCGGGGATGCGGGAATCTGCCGTGACCAGCGCAGACACTGCCGGTATCCGCTCATGGGGCGTGCGTGGTTCTGCTCGGAGGGTCGCGCATCGCGTGCAGAGGGCAATGTGTGGCCGGAAGTGGCCAGGGGCGGCGGGGGTGCGGAGGGGCCGCGCCGTCGCGGAACCCTCCGTGACTACCGGGAGCGGTTCCGGGCGTCGCGGGCGCCGGTCAGGACCTGCAGGATCCGTTCCGGTGCGGGGCGGTGCGCCGGGGTCGGGCTGAGGGCCGCGCGCACCAAGGAGAGCAGTTCCTCGGAGACCCCGGTCAGGGTGACGTCACCGCGCAGGAGCCGCTGGGAGACGGTGTCCGCGTTCCCGGCCCCGAAGGGGTTGCGGCCGGTCGCGGCGAAGGCGGCGAGCTGGCCCCAGGAGAACACGTCGGAGGCGGCGGTGGCGGGTGCGCCCCGGAGGCGCTCGGGCGCGATCCAGCCGGGGGTGCCCGTCCCCCCGCTGCGCTGAGGTCGGGCGGAGCCGTCCAGCGTGAGGGCGAGGCCGAAGTCCAGGACCCGGGGCCCGTCGGAGGAGAGGATGACATTGCTCGGTTTGAGGTCGCGGTGTACCAGTCCGGCCCCGTGGATGTCGGCCAGGGCCGCGGCCACCCCGGAGGTGAGCCCGGTCAGGGCGCCTCCCCGCAGCGGGCCGACCCCTTCCACCTGTCGGCGCAGGGTCGGTCCGGATACGTAGGCGGTGGCCAGCCAGGGGATGTCCGCCTGGGGATCGGCGCCGTAGTAGCGGGGGACGTACGGCGTGCGGAGCCGGTGCAGGGCGCCGATCTCCCGGGCGAACCGGGCTCGGAACTCCGGTTCGTCGGCCAGTTCCGGGTGCACGGCCTTGACCGCGACGCGGCGGCCGAAGCGGGTTCGGGCTAGGTAGACGGTTCCCATCCCGCCGGAGGCGAGACGCCCGACGAGGCGGTGCGGGCCCAGGCGGACGGGGTCGTGGGCGCCGAGGGGCGTGGCGGGCCCGGGAGAGGGGGTGGTGGAGGGAGGAGGCACTGAGGTGGACCTCGCTGGGGTAGGGCGTGCGGGGGTTGATCATCCTTCCAGTGGCGGAACCGTCACGCACACGGAGGCCCCTTGAAGCCGCCATGGATGCGCTGGGGCCCGGAGTGTTCGGTGTGAGGAGAGTTCCCGTGCCTAACGGGTGGTGCTGTGCAGAAGGGCCGCCCACTTCGAGAAGGGAAAGGAGAGTGCTCCCCGCCGGTGTTTGGGTCGACCTTGATCAGCTGCGGTGCTTCCATGATCTCCACACAGTGCGGCCCCAAAATATCTCGAAGAATGGTGTCGGGGATGGGGGGATTCGTGGCTGGGATCCTCTGTTGTCTGGGGTTCCCTTTCGGGCTGGGGTGTCCTCCTTTCCCGCCGCAAAATTGTGGCCGTCTCCGCTGCGCGCCTCAAGGTCGTCGCCATCGAGCGCTTCGCGCGTCAACGGCGCTCCACCTTGACCCGCTCCGCTACGACGGCGGGTTG